>NZ_JBFTIZ010000376.1:0-3708 GCF_056395165.1 Pedobacter sp. 10L46_2 | reverse complement strand
CCGGCAAGCAAGTGTTTGCTTATGAATTACACAAACTCTCGCACAGAAAGAACCAGATATTTATGCATGTAGATCTTGGTTCTTTGAATGAAAACCTGTTCGAAAGTGAATTATTTGGCTATGCTAAAGGTGCCTTTACTGATGCAAAAGACGATAAGCCGGGAAGATTTGAAATGGCCGAAGGTGGAACAATATTTCTGGATGAGATTGGCAACCTATCCATGCCGTTACAGGCAAAGCTCCTAAGTGTAATTCAGAACCGTACGGTTAACCGTTTGGGCGAAAGCAAAGAGCGTAAGATCAATGTACGCCTGATCACAGCAACCAATATGCCGCTTAATGAAATGGTCTCCAAAGGTACATTCCGTCAGGATTTACTTTTCAGAATAAATACAGTTGAGCTGCTTTTACCAGGATTAGCACAACGTGGAGATGATATCCTACTTCTAGCAGGCCATTTCTTAAATACTTTTAGTACCAAATACCATAAAAGCATTCTGGATTTCGAACCTAAGGCCGAAGCTATGTTATTAACTTACCACTGGCCGGGGAATGTTCGTGAGTTGCAGCATGTAGTTGAGCGAGCTGTAATCATGTCAGATAGCCTTAAGATCGGGGTAAACGACCTGCAACTCAGTCCACAGAAATTTGGCAGTAGCACACCCATCCAATCTGATATGGGCTTGGAGGAAATGGAAAAACTAATGGTGCAAAAGGCAATAGATAAGCACAAAGGAAACATATCAAGAGCCGCAGCAGATCTTGGATTAACACGTGCAGCACTTTACAGGCGTATAGAAAAATTCGATTTATAATGTTTTACAACCGTTTTACCTTCCGTTTAATAAGTCGCCTGCTGGTCATCAATGCACTGGCTGTTCTGTTGTTTTTTCTCATCAAAAAAACGGAGCTATGGTTTACCATAATAGGTTTAAGCATCATATTGATTGGTACAATGCTAAGCCTCTACTATTACATTAACCAGATCAGGGACGACATCAATAGATTTATTCTGGCAGTAAAAACGCGCGACAATACTTTAAACTTCAAAAATAAAGCAACCAGAGGTAGTTTTCCGGAATTGTATGAATCATTTAACGATATTATACAGGTCCAAAAGGATATACAGCTTGAAAAGGATTCTATGTTTCAGCTTATAAAAACAATTCTGGAACAGGTTCCTGTAGGTGTGATTGTAATAAAAGACGAAAGAGAAGATACAAAACATGAAGAAATTGTATTCTTTAATCAGGCTGCTGCCCAATTATTAAATGTACCTGCATATAAATACTGGCATAGGCTAGGACAACATATTCCCCAATTTGCTACCGAGATAGAATCTATTGGCAAAGGAGGTAAACGGTTTATGGAGCTTAAAATACAAGATAAACTAATCCAGCTATCTACAGAAGTAATCCCACTAAACCTTTACAATACAGACTATACCATCATATCCTTCCAAAACATTAAGGACGAGATTGAGCAAAAAGAATCAGAAGCATGGAACAGGCTCATTGGGGTTATCTCACATGAAATATTGAATTCCATTACCCCTATCAGTTCCCTTTCTAACACGGTAGACGGTATGATTGCCGATAAGCAGAGTTTAAATTTTGAAGAACTTGAAGACTTAAAACCTGCAATAAAAACCATAAGAAGAAGATCGGAAGGTTTGCTGGACTTTGTAAAAGATTACCGTTTAATAGCCGAGCTACCAACACCAGACTTACATTACCATACCATTGGCGAGATTTTGCAGCATATTAAAGTGCTAATGCAGCCCTTTGCCAGCGGCCGAAACATCATACTAAAAGTAGAGCAAACATCCTCAAAAATCAGTATAAACATAGACTTAAAACTGGTAGAGCAAGCATTGATCAACCTGGTTACCAATAGCATATATGCACTTGAGGGCACAACAGAGCATCCTGTTATCGAGATTAACTACAGGTTAGATCAGAACAAGCTATATTTTGAGGTTAGTGATAATGGTAAGGGCATTGAACCTGAGCTATTAGAAAAGATCTTCGTACCATTCTTTACCACCAGAAAAAATGGTTCGGGTATTGGCTTAACCATTACCCGAAACATTATGAAAATGCACCAGGGAAGTTTGGAAGTAGCATCAGTTCCTTTCGAAAAAACTACTTTTTCTCTGGTGTTTAAATATCAATAATTAAATGACTGTACCATCTGGTATAATAGCACCCTTTTTCACTACTACAATACCATCCTTAACGGTATAAAGCGCATGATCGCCATCAGGTAAATGTGCACCCCCAATAATCGTCACATTGTCGCCTATTCTGCTGTTTTTGTCAATTATTGCGTTTACAATTTTACAGTTGTCGCCAATACCTATCAGTGGCTTAGTGCCTTTTTCCTTCTCTATTTCAATCAGGGTCTGGTACTTATCGCTACCCATTATGTAACAGCTTTCTATATGAGTACCCACTCCAATTCTTGAGCGGATACCAATAACAGCATGTTTTATACATTTAGCCTGTAAAATACAGCCTTCGGCAATAATGGTTTTATCTAAAGTTGTTCCTAATATCTTTGATGGTGGCAACATACGGGCACGCGTAAAAATACTATGGCTGCTATCAAATAAGTTGAATTTAGGAATATCATCAGTTAAGCCAAGATTAGCCTCAAAAAACGAAGATATATTACCTATATCAGTCCAGTAACCATCGTATTGATAGCTTAACACATCATATTCAGTAAGCATTCTTGGAATAATCTCTTTTCCGAAATCTTTCTCATCTTCATTCTCTGCAAAAATCTTGATTAAAAGATCCTTATTAAAGATATAGATACCCATAGAAGCCAGATAATCCCGACCCTCTGCATGCATCTCCGGGCCAGTATCTGAAATCCAGTCGCCCAGATTAGTTTTAGGTTTTTCAATAAATGAAGTGATGATATTCTGTTCATTTGCCTTAAGAATCCCGAAATCAGGAGCGTCTTTAGCATTTACAGGTATGGTTGCAAGTGTAACCTGTACCCCACTATCAATATGTGCCTGCACCATCTCTTTAAAGTCCATCTGATACAACTGATCTCCTGATAAGATCAGTACATATTCAAAGTCATGGTTCAACAAGTGATGCATCGTTTGTCTTACCGCATCGGCAGTTCCCTGAAACCAAGTCGGATTCTCGGGCGTTTGCTCGGCTGCCAGAATATCAACAAAAGCCAGACTAAAGTGGCTAAAGTGGTAAGTATTTTTAATGTGCTTATTTAAAGATGCAGAGTTGAACTGCGTTAAAACAAACATGCGGTGTATACCGGAATTTAGGCAATTGGAGATTGGAATATCAACCAATCTGTATTTCCCTGCAATAGGCACAGCAGGTTTTGAGCGAGTTTGTGTAAGAGGGGCTAACCTAGAGCCCTGGCCGCCGCCAAGAATTACACCCAATACTTTGTCAGTCATGTTCATTCATATTTAAATTTGGTAAAGATCAATATACTGTTGTGCCGCATTATCCCAGGAATGATCGAGCTGCATCATAAACTTACGAATTTCTTTCACTTTTTTCTTATCCAAATATAATTCATAGGCACGCCCCATTGCATGGTTCACATCCCATACGCTGGTTTGGTCGTGGCATATTCCAAAACCGGCATCACCAATATCAATTACCGTGTCTTTAAGCCCTCCAATACGCCTTACAATAGGTATTGTACCATATCTTAAAG
>NZ_JBFTIZ010000375.1:0-3713 GCF_056395165.1 Pedobacter sp. 10L46_2 | reverse complement strand
TAGTGGGGGTTTTTGGAAGGGACCTGTTTTTGACCATGATTGGAGGGAATTGGTATGACGATCGTTCGCGCCTGCAGGAACGAGGTTTTGAGGGGATACTGAAGGATAAGTTTGGAATGGACTATGATATCACATTAAGAGAGGCCTGGAAGAAGGATAATATGGACTTGCCCTTGCTTTTTTCCAATACCTATGATATTAATACGGGTAAGAAGGGAATTGTTGCTCCTGTGTTGTTAGAGAAGGATGATTTTCCAAGCTGTGTTTTTATACAGGATTTGATGAGGGCAAAAAAACTTGACCTGCCACTTTCTGCAGCCGCTTTCCTGAGTGCGCGTTTTCCGTATGTATGTCCGACAGGTAAGTTTGATGAGAAGCATCATTTTACTGATGGCGGAACACTGGAAAATTCTGGCGCAGAGACCTCGAGGCAGGTGATTGCTGTATTTGAGCGGGTGCTTGCAGAAGATGAGTTTGCGGGGCTGAATGTTACGATAAATGTGCTTTCGATTTCTAATAGCATTCTATCTGTTGAGTATCCAACTCAGGATAAGAATTTGTATGAGGTAGTAGCTCCGGCATTGGGGATTTTGGAGACCATTAGTAGTAATGCACTTAAGGCTGATACGATTAATAAGGTGATGGCAGCGCGACAAAAAATGAAAGGGTGGAGCTATAACAAAATTCAGCCCACACGGGAGATGATTGCGGGCAACTGGCCTGTGCTGCCATTAGGCTGGCAAATCTCGGATCATGCGTTGGAGGTGATGAAAAAAAGTATTAAGGATCAGCGGGCAAAAATAGAAAATGTACTGTTGGTATTCTAATCTTGCATCCTTATCATGCACTTTACATCTGTTTGATTGGGGTAGAGTTCAACACAGTATCCTTCCATATCAATTCCCGGCAGATCGGTTAATTGGTCAAAGGCTTTGCCTATGGCTGGTATATCTTTCATGAAATCAGTAATGGTGATACAGCTGTATCTACCGGCCTTTATGGATATTGTTTCCAACCCAAGGGCTTTGGCTTCACCAGGTTGCAATTCTTCGGCTGCGGCTTTATAAATAATGCCTCCATCGTTCTCGGGACGTGAAAGACCGAAATATTGTCGGTTTTCGTTAAATGATACAAGTGAATGCAATTTTTGGTGAGCGGCCATTACTCCGTCTGGAAAAGAAGAGGCCGTTACATAAATTACTGGAATGTCGTGGTTGATTTCTATAGTTTCCATGGTAAATAAAATCTTATAGATGCAATTTACCTATTGTTTTGAAGAATATTATGTTCTAGGGCTCTAAAAATCGATACCAAGCCTTAATCCGGCAGACGAAAACTTTACATTTTCTATTTTAGAACTTTGCATGGGTAATTTAAAGAAAGGTTCAAGCGTAATGGTTCTGTTTTTTAAGAAAGGATACTTGTACCCGAAAGAGATATTGATAAAGCTTTTGTATTTTTCTTTATTCTGAGGTTGATCTTCAATGTCTACCACGGATCTTTCTTCACTGGTAAAGGTTTTATCGTATACTTCTCCATTTGGATCTACAATACTTTGCGTGTGGGAAACTGTACTGACATAAGTTAGCTCACCCCTTTGTTTTATAGTTGCAAAGGCCGAAACGCCAACTTTGGCATATAGACGTTGGTTAACGTTATATCTTAGTCCTAATGGAATTTCGACCCCTGATAACCGAACGGTGGCCGATTCTAATTGTTTTTCGTCTGTAGCGCTCAGGGTCTGCCCATCATTATCTTTAAAAGCAGAGGATTCCCGATAGCCTGCGCCTAACATTATCGTGATTTTTGGATGTAAGGCATAACCTACTACGGCTTCAAATGCTAATCCCAATTTCTTTGAATTGCTAAAGTCGGTAGCCATGCCCAATCCAACTATCCAATTAGGTTCTTTTTTGGTTTTTTTAGCGCTTTCGGTTTCCTGGTATGTTGTGTAAGGAATTATTTTTTTGCTTCGAGGTGCACGAGCTGCATCAATCTGCTCTTCATTTGGTTTTGCCTGCGCTACCATGGTATTTTCAGGTATGGGTTTATCTTGTTCCGGAATCGTACTGTTTACAAGCCTAATTTTAGCTTGCTTTTTGTTAATTTGAACGGGGTGATGATTGGTTGTATTGAGCTTTTTAACCTGGACTTCTTGTATGATTTCTTTTTGCACCGGTTTAGTTTTGAACTTCACTAATGGTATCGGTTTAGGATCGGGATTGTAACTGAATAAAAAAGCAAGGCAAATTAGCAGGAGTGACGCAGCAATTCCTGAAAACCAATACCACCCGCTTGTTTTAGTTTTTGCCGGCTGTTGTTTTGAAAATGATTCCCATGAGCCTTCTTTGTAGGCTTCTTCGTTGTTTTGTAGAAGTGATTTAATCACTTCAAGCCCTCTATCCGTATGTTCCATCTTCAACAATTAAAGATTCATTATAAAGTTTTCTTAATTTTTGCTTAGCCCTGCCTAAGTATACTCTGCAGATATTTTCGGGTATACCTAAAGTTTTTGAGATCTCATCATGAGAGAATCCCTCGATTTCGAACATATTAAAGATTATCCTTTGCGACTCAGGAAGTGTATTAAGTAATTTTAAGATGTCCTCAACATACAGCTGATCTAATGCACGACTATAGATCTGTGGATGCTTTTCTTCGCCTATATCGTCAAATTCCTCGTTGATGGTTCTCCTTTTACGGAGGTAATCTATGCAATTGCGTGAGGCTATCTTTGCCATCCAACCTCGAAATGTTTTTTCGGGGTCTATTGCAGATTCTAATAGCTGAAATTGTGTGATATGATTAAATATCTTGATAAACGTATCATTTACAAGTTCTTCCGAATCACTTCTGTTGTTGATGTAACGCATGGTAACTGCCATTAAATACCCATAGTAGGTTTTATACATGACTTCCTTTGAAGCGTTTTTTTGATCAGCAACGCCTGCAATAATTTCCTTAAGCTTCGGGAGTTTTCTTAGCACTCTTCCAGGATTTATATATTCTACGCCAACTGGTATTCATAAATGGGGCTACACAAATGCTTTTATAAATAAGAAAGTGTAGCCCCAGAAATAATAGGAGGTTATTTGTTGGTAAGAACCGTTAAACCAAGTTTGGTGTCGTCTGTTGCGGCTTTAAGGCCTTTTGCATAGATCGTATATACTTTTCCTTTTTCAATTTTAACTTTTGGAAGTGTAGCAAGTACAGTTGTCTTGCCATTTTCTCTGATCTCAAAGTTGATCTCGGCGCCCACCTCTGTGGTATTGGTGAAATCGGTTGATTCTTTAAATGCTTTTTTAGCCAGAAGTACTTCTGTTTTTCCGGTAACAGCCAAATCAAGTGAGCCTGCATCAGGACTTAAGTTAATGAAACGGATTTTTGCTTTATCAGCAGCTGGAGCAGTTAGGTCATCAGCAACAAATACAAGTGCATTGCCTGTTTTATCTGCAACAAATACCGAGTAAGATTTATCTGCGGCCAGGGTTACATCGGCTTTTACAAGAATATCGGATACATCTTTTTTAGTAACGCTTAATTCCCGTTTGCCTGAACTGATTGATTGGTATTCGATTACCGTGTTGTACGTTAATGCTTTCGTATTCTTTTTTACTTTATCTACAAAGAAAGAAAGCTCAGGCGTTCCTGGCGCGGCATGGATTATTGATAAATTTGCTGGCTTAGGTGTTTGTGGATTAGGATCTTTATCC
>NZ_JBFTIZ010000374.1:0-3733 GCF_056395165.1 Pedobacter sp. 10L46_2 | reverse complement strand
CGTACTCATGAATATTGAAATTAGAAAATTGACGCTCGAAGATTATAGTGACCTAAAGGAATCTATGGAGCAGGCATATGATACCCTGGGAGGACAAATCTGGAGCAAGCAAACTATCGCTAAACTATTAAAATTATTTCCTGAGGGCCAGTTGTGCATTGCTGTAGACGAGAAAGTAGTGGCCTGCTCATTATCTATTATAGTGGACTATGATGAGTATGGAGATAAACACACCTATCAAATGATAACCGGTAGGTATACATTTTCTACCCATGATCCCAATGGAGATACCTTATACGGAATAGAAATCTTTGTTTCGCCTGAATATCGCGGTCTGCGCTTAGGCCGCAGGCTTTATGAAGCCAGAAAGGAACTTTGTGAAAGCTTAAATTTAAAGAGCATCATTGCCGGCGGGCGCATCCCCGGCTATCATGAACATGCCGATACACTAAGCCCAAGACAGTATATCGATAAAGTAAAAGCTAAGGAATTATACGATTCAACACTTACCTTTCAATTATCTAATGATTTTCACGTAAGAAAGGTATTAAAAAACTACCTTCCGGGCGATCATGAATCTAAAGAATTTGCAACGCTGATTGAATGGAATAATATTTATTATCAGGGAGTTGATGCTTCGGCAAGATCTGCAAAAACCATTCGTATAGGATTGGTTCAATGGCAAATGCGTCTTTTCCCTACCATGGATGCTTTTTATGAGCAGGTAGAATTTTTTGTAGATGCTGTGAGCGGTTACAAATCCGATTTTATTATGTTCCCGGAATTTTTTAATACTCCGCTTTTACAGCCTTACAATCACTTGCCAGAAATGGAGGCGATGCGTAAACTTGCAGAACTTACCGAAGAGATTGTTATTAAAATTCAGGAATATGCGGTTTCATACAATGTAAATATCATTTCGGGCAGTATGCCAATATTAGAAGATAATAAGCTGTACAATGCCACCTATCTTTGCCACAGAAACGGAAAAACAGATGAATATAGAAAGATTCATATTACTCCAAATGAACGGAAATATTACGGTATGGTTGGGGGTGATAAAATTCAGGTATTTGATACCGACTGCGGGAAAGTAGGGATTCTGGTTTGTTATGATGTCGAATTCCCGGAGTTGAGCCGCATCTACGCCGATCAGGGAATGCAGATTCTATTTGTTCCATTTCTTACCGATACTCAAAATGGATACACCAGAGTAAGAAGATGTGCACAAGCCAGAGCCATAGAAAACGAATGCTATGTGGCTATTGCCGGCTGTGTAGGGAATTTGCCTAAAGTAAACAACATGGATATTCAGTTTGCGCAATCGGCAGTATTTACACCTTCTGACTTTGCTTTTCCTACCAATGCTGTTAAAGCTGAAGCGACACCCAATACAGAAATGATGTTGGTTGTAGATGTTGACCTACACCTGCTTGATGAAATTCATCATTTTGGTACCGTTAGGATACTTAAGGACAGGCGTAATGATCTTTATGAGGTTAAATTACTTAAATAGGATTATATTTATATTCCTATTTAAGTTTATGAAAAAGTATCTCAAGTTCTCTGTTTGTGGCTTAACCACCATTTTACTCCTGGTAACTAATGCATTTTCTCAATCAGATTCCGTAAAAAGTAAACCAGTAATAATTGGATACGTTGCCGGATTTAGAGGGTTAATAAATACCGATAAGATTGCTGCCCAAAAACTTACGCATATAAATTATGCCTTTGTAAATGTAAAAGGCAATAGTGCATTTTTAGGAAACCTGAAGACGGATACTGTAAATTTTAGAAAATTAAATCTGTTAAAACAAAAGAATCCTGATCTTAAGATATTTATTTCAATAGGTGGATGGGCATGGAGTGAGAACTTTTCGGATGCGGTATTAACCGATTCCTCCAGAGCTGAATTTGCACAGAGTTCAGTAGATATTATAAGAAAGTATAATCTGGATGGAGTAGACATCGACTGGGAGTATCCTGCCCGGCCAGGAGAAGAAGGTAATGTGTATAGACCCGAGGATAAGCAGAATTTCACATTAATGTTTCAGGCGATCCGTAAAGAATTAGATGTACTTCAGAAGGAGACAGGTCAAAAGAAGCTTCTTAGTACTGCTGTTGGTGGTTTTACTGATTTTTTGAATACCTCAGAGATGGGGAAAGCTCAACAATATCTGGATTACGTTAATCTGATGACCTACGACTTGTATACTGGCGGTGGTACGGCCAGTCATCATGCTAATTTATACGATTCAAAAAAGATAGCGTCTAATAGCTCTGCTGATAAAACGATAAAAGCTTTTATAGCTGCGGGCGTTCCTGCCAATAAATTAGTTATGGGAATAGCATTTTATGGCCGCAATTTTAAAATTGATGAAAGTGGTAAGAAAGGGCTTGGAGATAAAGTTGTTTCTGGTCAATTTGGAAAGGGTTATACACTTTTAAAAGATAGCCTTATTAATAAAAATGGTTACAAAAGATTTGTAGATAAGGGGGCAAAAGCGCCTTATCTTTTTAATGAAAAGAACAAGACTTTTATTACCTATGAAGATGAGCAATCCGTAAAGAATAAATGCAAGTATGTAAAAGAACATGGTCTGGCGGGAGTAATGTTTTGGGAGTATTCATCAGATCCCAAAGAGTATCTGCTTGACGAAATTAATAAGAGACTTGCTAATAGACTTTAGTGTACAAAATAGAAAAAACTTATTATGTCCCGTAAAATTAAAGTAATAGCCATTTCCGGAAGCACTAGAAAGACATCTTCTAATCTTAATCTGATAAAAGGAATTGCTCGGTTAACTTCTGATATTTTTGAAATAAACATTTTTGAAGGCCTATCTGATATTCCTCAATTTAATCCTGATCTCGATCTGGAGACACCACCAATACAAGTTGCCGATTTCAGGCAGCATCTTAAAGCTGCGGATGCAATATTGATCTGTACTCCAGAGTATGCTATGGGAGTGCCTGGTACTTTAAAAAATGCGATTGACTGGACGGTTTCGTCAATGGAATTTTCTAAAAAACCCGTCGCATTAATCACCGCGTCATTATCTGGAGAAAAAGCGCATGCTTCTTTATTGGGTACACTTTTAATTATAGAGTCAAAGATGACAGTAGATACACAGCTTTTAATTCCAGGTATTAAGAGTAAAATAGACGAGCAGGGTAATATAACCGATCAGTTAACCTTAGGTCTTGTAAATAAATTAATCCAATCATTAACAGATCTTGTACTTAAGGATGCAGATACAATTGAAGCGCCCTTTTTAGTAAATTAAATCGCAGACGGTATTTAATGACATGAAGACGACGGAGGAAATTGTAAGAAACCGCAACTTTATATCTGTTTGAATTTTATAATTTTTGTTGAATGGAACAAATTGAATCTCTACAAGAGTTTTATAGCCGGGTACCACAGGCAAATCCGTTAGGACTCTCACTTCACAATGCTGGCGCAGGGCATTTTAATGTGTTTGAGCGTAGATCATGCCTTAACAATGCCCCTTACATAAGACGTGATTTTTATAAAGTATCACTTATAATAGGTAAGGGCAAATTACATTATGCCGATAAATGGATTGAAATTGATAGGCCTGCATTACTTTTTTCAAATCCGGTAATTCCATATTCGTGGGAAGCAGCTTCAGATGATCAGGAAGGCTGGTTCTGTTTGTTTACAGAGGCGTTTATACACTCTAATGAAAAAATAGGAACCCTACAGGAT
>NZ_JBFTIZ010000373.1:0-3737 GCF_056395165.1 Pedobacter sp. 10L46_2 | reverse complement strand
GTGGTAACATATTGCCAGCTTTTAATTGTGTAAATAAAAGCAGCCAAACAGAAAAAACCCATTATTACCGGACTGCTTACCAATGATAGCGTAATCATCAGATTCCAAACCGTAAATGCCCATATAGGAACACTCCCCAGTGTATTTATAAAAAAACAATAACAGAGTATTGTACCAAAAAGGAAAATCAACATTCCAGAATGCATCCGGTAAAAACCAGACGAGAAAATTTTCATCAATACATTAGTTAACGGCGATTGTCTCATTTCTCCATTGTAAGTGTTTGTTTATCTACCAGCAGTACCCGGGCTTTCGTTAATAACACTTCACTTAATGGCTGATGAGACGACAAAAGAAAAGTAGTGTTTTCTTCTTCATGCTTTTTCAGTATCCACCGGCATAATATGTCCAATGATTCCGTATCAATAGTAATCAAGGGCTCATCAAGCAGAATTACTTTAGGCCTACCTAAAAAAGCAAGCACTAAGGAGAGCTTTTTAAGCATTCCACTAGAATAAGAGCCCACTGCATTGCTCAGATAGCTTTCCATTTTCATGCTTTTTATGAAATACAATTCCTGACCAGGGGTTGCCTGTTTTGCTTTTGCAAATAAGGCAATCATTTCCCATCCGGTTAAAAATTCAGGATAAATAGGTTCTGCATCAGCAAAATTTACCATTTTTCGATAAGGAACGCTATCCTTTTTAACGCTCACATTGTTCAATAATATTTCACCCTCAAAGAAGAGAAATCCGCCAATGGACTTTAATAAAGTGCTTTTTCCGGAACCATTAACACCTTTTATCCAATAGATGCCAGGCTCAATCCTTAGGCTTTCTATTTGTAAAATCGGATGATAACCATATGATTTTCGGAAGTTGGTAAATTGTAGCATTCAGGATACTTAAATTGTGATTGATGATTTTTTACATTTTGTAGCGCCAGACTAACCTATTAGAAGAACTGAGAAAAGAAATGTTACATTTTAGATCCATTCAGATCAAACGACTTTAGAAATAAAATTTATAGCATTATCTTTTGGTACAAAGAAATAAATATGTTGTTTAATATCGTATAAGCATTACCTTTGCAGCAATTATGTTCAGAGGCCTAATCGCTTTTTCTTTAATCTTCATGATGTTGACTGCTAATTTCAGCAGATTCTTCATCTATGCCGGATTTGAGCTGAACAAGAATTACATTGCTTCGGAACTTTGTGAGAACAGAGACAAACCAATGATGCATTGCAATGGGAAGTGTTACCTGATGAAAAAGCTTAAGCAGGCCGAAGAGAAAGAAAAGAACCAAAGTCGGGCTGCACAAAAAGGTCATTTTCAGGAAGCACTTATCATACATAAAACAAATTTCAATTTTTTACCCCAACTGATTAAAGTAATTAACCCTTTTGAACTGCCTTTTGCACTTCCAAGGCATTCAGCTGCTATATTCCATCCACCTCAGGCATAGTCAATGCTTACCGCAGAATGTTACATTCTGCTATTTTCATGGAATAACAATTATACTTTAATTTTTTACAATGCACCTATTCAGATACTTATATATATCTATGGGGCTGGCTATGATATTTTGTCATACGCAAGCTCAAACACGGCTTATTAAAGGTCGTATCTACGACTCTCAAACACGTCAGCCATTAGCTGGTGTTATTTTAACAACAAATACTGCTCAACAAGTAGGTAAGTCTGATGTAAAAGGATACTTTGAAATCGATGGCTCTCAGCTAGATGGACAACTAAAAGCGACCTTACCTGGTTACAAATCACAGACCATTAAAATCAACGCCTATCAAAACGATCTGAATGTTCAGCTAGAAGCAGATGGAGTAAGCCTCAATGAGGTTAGGGTTGCAGGCTACAGTGAAAACAAGACCAACAAGGAAACGGCAGGAGGATTATCGTTGATCACATCAAGAGATATCAACCGTGGAAGTGCAGTTTCATTGCAACCTGCTTTAAATTCAATTCCTGGGGTCCGAATGGATCAAAGCACGCTCTCGGAAGCCCGAATTTCAATAAGAGGTAATGGCGTGCGTGCATCTTACGGCATTCGTAACGTAAAGGTTTATGTAAATGAAATCCCTGTTACAGAAGCCGATGGCACCACCAGAATTGAAGCACTTGATGTAAACAGCATTGGTAGAGCGGAGGTGATAAAAGGCCCTGCTTCAAGTATATATGGTGCGGGAACAGCTGGGGTTATTAACTTTCAATTACAGCGATCGCCATACCAGGAACAAAGCATAGAAGCTTCTGCACTTGTTGGTTCTTATGGCTTACACCGTTTAGCTACCACCTACAGAAGCGGRGGAGATAAAGTGAATAGCTATGCTTCATATGGCTGGCAGGAATACGATGGTTATCGTGAGCATAGCAAAGATATGCGTAGGTTTTTAACTGGTAATTTCCAGCTTTTTCCAAGTGATAAGCGCATTGTTACTTTAATGCTGAACAGAACTACACAGTATTCGCAAATTCCGGGGTCGTTAACTCAGGATCAGGTGGCTGCAAATCCAAAGCAAGCAAACGCTACAAATCTAGATAAAGCGGCAGGTAGATATCAGAACTGGACAAGGGTAGGCCTGGGACAGCAATATCGCTTTAACGATCAGTTCTCTAACACCACAAGTGTTTTTACATATTTCTACGATTTGAATCACCCACTTCCTTATGCGTATATCCGTAATACATACCAAAGTTACGGTGGCAGAACCCGCTTTGCCTACGATCCCGGCTTTAGTGTTTTACCTACTAAATTTACTGTTGGTGCTGAATTTAACAGTGGTCTAACCAAGGGAACGCAGTATGTTAACAACCAGGGTAAAGAAGGAACAATAAACGCTAATATTGATTATCGAAACACTCAGTATTCCTTATTTTATCAGTCTGAAACAGAGCTGACTGCAAAGACTACCTTAACTTTAGGTATTAGCTACAACAGTCTGAATTATGATGTTCGGGATTACTTGAAACCCAACCAGAGCGGAGTTAAAAAGTTTGATCCACAAGCAACACCACGCATAGCCCTTAGCCACACTTTCAGTGATGCGATTAGTTTACATGCAAGTGTAAGCTCAGGGTTTTCTCCGCCTTCGAGTTCCGAAATAAAGAACGTAGATGGCTCTATCAATCCGAATCTACAGGCAGAAAAGGGGCTGAATTATGAGTTTAATGCAAAGGGTAACCTCTTAAAATCTCGTCTGGAATACGATCTTGCCTTATTTAAAATGGACATGAAGGGTGAGCTTATTGCCCAATCTATTCAGCAAGGCATCACTATCTATAATAATTCAGGTAAAACCAGCCATAATGGTGTAGAACTGTCGTTATCCTATCAGTTATTTAAACCAGAAGACGATAGCCAGATTCTTAGCTTACGCCCTTTTGCAGCGATAACCTATTCAGATTTTAAATTTAAAGACTATAAGACTTTAAATGCCCAAAATGAGGTCACAGCCACTTATGATGGAAATGAATTAACCGGTATTGCGCCTTGGATGGTAAATGCAGGAATAGATCTTGAAACCAAAAGCGGATTGTATTTCTATGGAAGCTATTTTTATAGTGATAAACTACCTCTTAACGATGCGAATACAAGCTACAATCCATCTTACAATGTTGTAAATGCCAAATTAGGTTACAAGAAACAAGTAGTGAAGCATCTTGAACTAAACGTTTATGCAGGTCTGGATAATATTCTCGATAAAAACTACAGCTCTC
>NZ_JBFTIZ010000372.1:0-6055 GCF_056395165.1 Pedobacter sp. 10L46_2 | reverse complement strand
ACTTTTTATTCAAAGAATACATGAGCTTAAACATTCATTACCAAGAAGACTTTAAAGACCGCCACATTGCGCCTAATACTGATGACACAAACGCAATGCTAACCACGCTTGGCGTTGGTTCTGTTGACGAATTAATAGAACAAACTGTTCCACAAAAGATCAGGTTGAAACAACCGTTAAATTTGCCAAAAGCAAAATCTGAAACAGATTACCTGAGCAGCTTAAGACAAACTGCTTCTTTAAACAAAGTTTTCAAATCATATATCGGTCAGGGATATTATGATACTTTAACTCCCGGTGTAATTTTACGTAATGTAATGGAAAACCCGGGATGGTATACTCAATATACTCCTTACCAGGCTGAAATTGCTCAGGGTCGTTTACAGGCTTTGTTGAATTTCCAGACTATGGTTATTGATCTTACCGGTATGGAAATAGCAAATGCATCACTTCTTGATGAAGGTACTGCTGCTGCTGAGGCCATGTTTATGCAATATAGCCTGCGCAAAAATCAACAGGCAACTAAATTCTTTGTTTCTGAATTGTTATTTCCTCAAACAATCGACATCTTAAAAACCCGTGCAAATCCTTTTGGAATTGAATTGGTAATTGGTGCGCATGACTCGTTTGAGCTAAATGAAGAATTCTTCGGAGCAATTATTCAATATCCTGCCGGAAACGGTGAAGTATTTGATTATACTGCTTTTGCTCAAAAAGCACATGAAAAAAATGTTAAAGTTACAGTTGTTGCCGACTTACTTAGCTTAACCTTATTAACTCCTCCGGGAGAGTGGGGCGCAGATGTTGTAGTTGGAACAACACAACGTTTTGGTGTACCAATGGGATTTGGTGGGCCTCATGCTGCGTTTTTTGCGACTAAAGATGAATACAAACGCTCAATCCCAGGACGTATCATTGGTGTAACCATCGATAGTAATAACAACTATGCCTTACGCATGGCTTTGCAAACAAGAGAGCAACATATCCGTAGAGATAAAGCTACTTCTAACATTTGTACAGCACAGGCACTATTGGCTATTATGGCTGGTTTCTACGCTGTTTATCATGGCCCTAAAGGATTAAAGCTTATTGCAGAGCGTACACACGGCCTGGCAATTACATTAGCTAAATCATTAGAGAAAATAGGCTACAAACAGTTAAACAAAGCATATTTCGACACCATTCAGTTAGACCTTGGCGATTTAGTTGATTCTATTCACAGAGAATGCATCGACAATGAAATCAACCTTAACTATAAAGGAAGTGTAGTTACCATCGCTCTTGATGAAACTACTTCAGTTGAAGATATAAAGCTATTAACTAAAATATTCTCAAAAGTAAAAGCAATTGCTGCTGATGCTGTTGAGCTGGCTGATGAAAACGTTGAAACTGTAATTCCTGCAAATTTACAACGTAAATCTGCCTATTTAACACATCCGGTATTTAACGCGCACCATTCTGAACATGAAATGTTGCGTTATATAAAATCATTAGAGACTAAAGATCTTTCTCTTTGTCATTCGATGATTGCTTTGGGTTCATGTACAATGAAGCTAAATGCAACAACTGAAATGATTCCGGTTACATGGCCTGAATTTGGCAAAGTGCATCCTTTTGCTCCTGCTGATCAGGTAGCTGGATACTATACGGTATTTAATGAGCTTGACAGATGGTTAAGTGAAATTACCGGTTTTGCTGCTATGAGTTTACAGCCAAACGCCGGTGCTCAAGGCGAGTATGCAGGTTTAATGGTAATCAGAGCTTACCATCAGGATCGTGGCGATGCTCATCGTAACATCGCGTTAATCCCTTCGTCTGCTCATGGAACTAACCCGGCTTCTGCGGCAATGGCAGGTATGAAGATTGTGGTTGTAAAATCATTAGAAAACGGAAATATTGATGTTGAGGATTTAAAAGCTAAAGCAATTGAACATGCAGCCAATCTTTCTTGTTTAATGGTAACCTACCCTTCTACACACGGTGTATTTGAAGAAAGCATAGTAGACATTTGTAACATCATTCACGAAAATGGTGGCCAGGTTTACATGGATGGAGCCAACATGAATGCTCAGGTTGGTTTAACCAGCCCTGCAAATATCGGTGCCGATGTTTGTCACCTTAACTTACATAAAACATTCTGTATTCCTCACGGTGGTGGTGGCCCTGGCATGGGTCCGATTGGCGTTGCAAAACACCTTGTCCCTTATTTACCAGGACATGCCGTGGTAGACATCAATAATGATAAATCCATTCATGCAGTTTCTTCGGCACCATGGGGTTCAGCTTCAATTCTGATCATATCTCATGCTTATATAGCAATGATGGGTAGCGAAGGATTAACCAACGCTACAAAGTATGCGATATTGAATGCCAACTATATGAAGGCTCGTTTAGAAAAACATTATCCTGTACTTTATTCAGGCGCTAATGGCCGTTGTGCACACGAAATGATCTTAGATTGCCGAGGATTTAAAAACTTCGGTATTGAGGTTGTTGATATTGCAAAACGCTTGATGGATTACGGATTCCATGCGCCTACTGTTTCTTTCCCGGTTGCCGGAACATTAATGGTTGAGCCAACAGAAAGTGAGCCTAAACATGAGTTAGATCGTTTCTGTGATGCTTTAATTGCCATTAGAAATGAAATAACTGCCGTTGAAACTGGCGAGCTTGACAAAACTGATAACCCACTAAAAAATGCTCCGCACACTGCAGCTGTAGTAACCGGTAATGAATGGAATCATGGCTACAGCAGACAAACTGCAGCCTTCCCACTACCTTATGTAGCTGCTTACAAATTCTGGCCATCGGTTGGAAGAGTAAATGATTCATTTGGCGACAGATCATTGGTTTGTGCTTGCCCGCCGATTGAAAGCTATGCAGAAGATCTAGCTTAAAAACTTATCATAGGTCAACTTTGGCCGTTAAACCTTTTGATACATTTGTTCTATTAAATGTATCAAAAGGCTAAAACAGACCTTAGTATTAAAAAATTAAATTAGAATACAATGAAATTAAAAATCACTTCGCTGGCATTACTTTTAATAGTATTTGTCTCTTCGGCATTTATTGCTCCTGTGTTTAAGGCAACTACTTATAAAGTGGATGTTGAGAAATCATCATTAACATGGGTTGGCAAAAAACTTACAGGCAGTCACAATGGAACTATCGATCTTCAGTCAGGAAGTTTGATTTTCAATGATAAAAAACTGGCAGGTGGCAATTTCACTATAAATATGGCAACGATTAAAGATGCCGACAAAAGTGAAAAGTTAGAAGGCCATTTAAAAGCGGATGACTTTTTTGGAGTTGATAAATTTGCAACCTCTGCTTTTGTAATTAAAAAGATTACAAATACAGGAGCCAATACGGCAAATGTAACAGGTAATCTTACCATTAAAGGCATTACAAATTCTATCACTTTCCCTGCAACTATTGCCTGGAATGCAGATGGATCAGTAACTGCTACCGCTGAAAAAGTTACTGTGGACAGGACTAAATTTGGTATTAAATTTAGATCAAAAGGAATGTTCCCTGATGTTGGCGATAAAATGATCTATGATGATTTTGAACTGACACTCTAGAATCAATATGCTTGTAATTGATGATGATGACATCAATATATTTATCATAAAAAAAGTGATAGAAAAGACAGGCTATGAGGTAGACATGATTTCGAAAAGTAATGGCCAATTAGCTGTAGATTATTTAACCAGCATCGCTAATAATGTAGAAATTTTTCCACACATCATCTTGGTTGACATCAACATGCCTGTTCTTAATGGCTGGGAATTTCTGGAAGTTTATGAAAAACTTAACATCCAGCGCCAAAAGGTTTTCTTGTATATGCTCTCTTCATCTGTTTATGAGTATGATATTGAGAAAGCTAAAGGCTTCAAATCGGTTGATGGATTTATTTCTAAACCTTTAACCATAGAAAGGCTTAAAGAGCTTTTACAGTTGGTTGTTCCTTAAATTATTTTAAACTGCCCATCGGTATAGGTTATATAACCGGTAGCCTTACTTTTTGCATGATAAAAAAGGCAATTCCAATTCTCTTCTGCTGCTTTTTTGCCAAACTCTTCTCGTAGTTCCATTGCCTTTCGACCATCGAAATCATATTTGGCAATAAATCTCCTTAACAGCTCTTCAGGTTCGGGTAAAACATCACCTCCAAAAAACACTTTATCTACCCCATCGTCCAATAAAAACACCTGATGAAACGGACAGTGTGCCCCCGTTAGTTCATAACTAATCTCATCAGTAAGCTGACCAGAGTTTTCAACAAATTTCAGTTGTGCATTGCGCTGTAAAAAATCAAATATTTCAGTTTTATAAGATGAAGAGGTGTTTGTAAACGCATTCTCCCACTCTCCATGTTGAATAACATAAGTTGCATGCGGAAAGCTTAATTCCACACTACCATCTAGCTTGTTATGAACCATACCTCCAGAATGATCAAAATGCAGGTGAGACATTAAAACCATGTCTACATCCTCAGGATCAAAACCAGCTTTCCTGATATTTTTATGTAAAATCAGCTGCCCATCCTCATCACTATACCCTAAGCCTGTATCGAACAAAACAAGACTATTTTTTAGCTTAACTAAAAAGGGTTGTACGTGTATAAAAAGGGAGGCAGGGCGATCTTTAGGATTATCTTTTTCGGCATTAAAAGGTATAAATTTTTTAGTAGCGTCTACAGAATAAGATCCTTCGTATAAAGTGAAAACTTGCAATGGCGTAGTTATTAGTAAGAAAATTAAATGATATATTTACAACAATATCATTGCAAAGATAGGGAACCTCCATGAAGTTAACACGCTGGCAATAAAATAAACAGAAGTTTATGCAAGCTTCGCAGAGAAAAAGAAGACAGGTATTAGATGAAAAAAAGATGGGTGCAGGCCGCAAAGGGCAATACAGAAACAACAGATTTGCTTGCACAACAATTAAACATAGACAATAGCTTAGCACAAATATTAGTTCAAAGGGGTATTTCTTCCTTTGATATTGCACGTGACTATTTTAGGCCTCAGATGTCTCATTTACATGATCCTTTTTTGATGAAGGATATGGATAAAGCCATCGATCGAATTGACGTAGCCCTAGCCAAAAAAGAAAAAATATTAATATATGGAGACTATGATGTTGATGGCACAACATCAGTTGCGCTTGCATTCAGTTTCTTTAGTCAATTTACATCAGACATTGAATATTATATTCCCGATAGGCATAAAGAAGGCTATGGCATTTCAACAGCTGGAATTGATTATGCTGCAAAAAATGGCTTTACTTTAATCATTGCTCTTGATTGCGGAATAAAATCTAATGACAAAATTGCTTACGCTAATACCTTAAATATAGATTTTATTATTTGCGATCACCATTTACCCAGCGATGAACTTCCCGCAGCAATCGCAATACTTGATCCCAAACGTAATGACTGCGCCTACCCTTTTAAAGAACTTGCAGGCTGCGGTATTGGGTTTAAACTTGCCCAGGCTTATTGTGACACACATCAGCTACCTGCCGAAAATTATGAGCAGTATATAGACTTAGTAATGGTAAGTATTGCTGCGGATATTGTACCAGTAATTGATGAGAACAGAATCCTAGCGTATCATGGCTTAATTAAGTTAAATGCTAAGCCTTGTGTTGGATTAAAGGCGTTAATGGAAATTTCCGGAAAGAGCAAGGATTACACACTTACAGACGTAGTGTTTACATTGGCGCCCCGAATAAATGCGGCAGGAAGAATGGATCATGCATCGGAAGCTGTTAAAATGTTACTTTGTACTGAAAGTTCTCTGGCTCAGGAACAGAGTTTATTTATCAACATACAGAACACTGATCGTAAAACATCCGATCAAAACATGACTGCCGAAGCACTTGCTTTGATTGAAGAATGCGATATCCTTGTAAATAAAAAAACTACAGTGGTGTATCATGAAAGCTGGAATAAAGGCGTAATTGGGATTGTTGCTTCGAGGTTGATTGAAAAATACTATCGACCAACTGTTGTGCTTACAGCTTCAAATGGATTACTTACGGG
>NZ_JBFTIZ010000371.1:0-3750 GCF_056395165.1 Pedobacter sp. 10L46_2 | reverse complement strand
GCTTTTCTAGCTGGTCGCGGTTTATTTATTACTTTTTCCCTTACCCCATGTTAGAACAAAAAACAGCTTCATTAGGCAAGCTATCTCAAATTTTTACACTTATAAAACAGGCCCTTAAAGGCGAAGATCTCGATTTTACCCAAGGTAGCATTCGTAAAGCTGTTATTTTACTGGCCATTCCTATGATGCTGGAAATGGCTATGGAATCTGTTTTTGCATTGGTAGACCTTTACTTTGTAGGACATTTACACAACAGCAGTCATGCAATACAAACAGTAGGGCTCACAGAATCTGTACTGACCGTTATCTACTCACTTGCCATTGGAATGAGCATGGCTGCAACGGCTGTGGTAGCCAGAAGGATTGGTGAGAAAGATCCGGTTGCTGCCTCAAAAGCTGGAATGCAGGCAATAATAATTGCAGTTGCGTTTAACCTGATCATTAGCATTGCGGGACTTATTTACGCAACCGACATTTTATTATTAATGGGTGCATCGGCCGAAACTGCAGCGCAAGGCACAACATTTATGCGCATTATGATGGGCGGCAGTATTATTATTGTTTTGTTATTCCTTATTAACGGGATATTCAGAGGTGCTGGTAATGCGGCTATAGCCATGAAAAGCTTATGGATTGCCAATATTGCCAATATCATTCTATGCCCTGTTTTAATTAATGGTTTTGGCCCAATCCCTGCATTTGGATTAACAGGCGCAGCAATGGCTACAAGTATCGGGCGCGGCATTGGTGTGTGCTATCAGGTTTATCACCTTGTAAGTGGCAAAAGCCTTTTAAAAATAAAGTTATCCTATTTCAGGCCTCATTTTGAACAGATAAAAGCTTTATTAAAAATTGCTACTCCTGGTATTTTCCAATTTGTTATTGCATCGTGCAGCTGGATATTTTTGGCGCAGCTTGTAGCCACAACAGGTGGAGATCATGGATCAGCAGGTTATCAAACTGCGTTAAGGCTTATGATGTTCTTTATGCTTCCGGCATGGGGAATGAGCAATGCTGCTGCAACGCTGGTTGGCCAGAATCTGGGCGCAAAACATATTGACCGGGCAGAGCAATCTGTAATGAAAACTGCAAAATATGTGGTGATTTATATGCTATTTGTTATGGTGTTAACCTTTGGCGTTGGACGCTATTTTATATCATTTTTCAGCAATGATGTTTTAATACAGGAGGTTGCGAAAAATGCGCTTCAGATTATGAGTCTTGGATATATCTTTTATGGTATTGGCATGGTTCTGATCAGCACCTTTAACGGTGCCGGAGATACCTGGACGCCTACATGGGTTAATCTTTTTGGCTTCTGGCTGTTCCAGATTCCTTTGGGTTACTTCCTTGCTAAATATTTAGAAATGGGCCCGACAGGCGTATTTATTGCCATTCCGGTTGCCGAAACAGGTATTGCAATAGCAGGTTATATTCTATTCAAAATAGGAAAATGGAAGACTATAAAAGTCTAACTGCGTTATAAATCTAACGGCAGCACAAGCCGTCATCACTCCTATCGTCAAGATGACGGCTTGTGCTATGAAAATATTGAACCTTATGCCTGGTGTTTCAAATCCGGAACATACCCCAGGCCAGGTGTAAGCCAGTGCAATAAAAACACTCTTGAATAGCGGTAATTAAACGGAGCAAATAGAAATACACCAACCATAATAATGGCAACATATATCCAAAGGTTCTCGTAAGTAAGATCTACGCCCAGTATATAAGCTGCTACCGCGATGGTAATCATTTCAGCAACATTCATAGCATAACTAATGAACATTGCTACATAAAAAAAGCCAGGTTCCCTTTCAAAACGAAGGTTACAAACGGGACAATATTCATTAGTTGTCTGGCCCTTAAAAGCATAAAGCTTACCAGAAAATATTGGGCCTTTTCTACATCTTGGACATTTACACTCCACAACTGCCTGTATTTTTGATATTGGTTTCATAACTTTAATATTATGACACAAAAATACGACAGATAAAACAGTTAATTTATGATCCAGATCATACTTAAATTCTAATGATTTTACCCCTAAGCAGTTTCAATTCCTTCTGATCTGAAAGTTTTTTGATGATACGGATTACCGTTTCCACTCGTAGCCCGCTCATGTCTGCGAGCTGCTGCCGGGTTACCTTTAGCTCCTGACTATGTTCTACATCTTTAAACAGGTAAGCAATAAGCGTTCTTATTCTGTGTTCTGCATGTTCATTTGCCAGTTCTTCGAGCATCATTGACTTATAAAACAAACGATGGCTCAGGGTCTGAATAAGCTTCATACTAAAATCAGGATGTTCCTTTAGCATTTTAAGAAAGTCCTCTCCTTTTACCACTATAATTTCCGAATCCTGAGTGGCGATTGTGTAGGCCAGATAAGATTTATTAACCAATAATGCAGGTTCTCCGAAATACTCGTTGGCTTTAAAGATGCCTTGTATAAATTCTTTGCCATCATCATTTACGGTTACCATTCTCACCTTGCCACTCTTTATAAAATATACTGCCCTGGGATGAGCTCCAGGCTCATAAATTACATCTCCCTTTTTATAAAGAGATGGTTTAAAATTATTATCCAGCAAATATTTAATTGTCATGATGAAAATGCATTTTCATGTTAAATGCTACCCTATCGTTTCCTTAATGAGCTTAGTATAAAAATCATTTAACTTCATTCCCATTGCTGCAACTTGTTGAGGAATAAAGCTGGTTGAAGTTTGTCCGGGAATGGTATTTATCTCAATGAAGTAAAAATCACCTTCATCTTCTGTAAGTATAAAATCTATACGTACTACCCCCCTGCAATTCAACTTCACATAAACAGCTTCTGCTATTTTTGCCACTCTGTCTCTTGTTGCCGGTTTAACCGCTGCAGGGGTTGTTTCTGTGGCTACTCCAGGAGTATATTTAGCTTCAAAATCAAAAAACTCTTTTGCCGTTTCTACCTCTGTAATAGGCAACACCTTTATTTTGCCATCAAGTTTTACTACACCAACGGTAAACTCTCTGCCTGATATAAACTCTTCTATCAAAATTTGGTTATCCTCATGAAAAGCTTTCTCAAGAGCTGCTTCCAAATCATTGCCATGGCTAACCTTACTCATGCCGATGCTACTGCCGCCGTTATTTGGTTTAACAAAGTATGGTAATTTAAGGTCTTTTTTTAGTTGAATTAAATCGTAAGGTACATTCTTAAAGATCTGAGCAGATTTAGCAACATTCAATTGATCTATATTTTGTACAACGGCCTTTGTATAACCTTTGTTCATGGTAATGGCCGATGTAAGCGCATCACATGTTGTATACGGAATATTAAGCATATCAAAATACCCTTGTAGCTTGCCATCTTCGCCCGGGGAGCCGTGTATAGCTATAAATACCCCTTCGAACATTATTTTTCTTCCTTTTATGGTAAGAGAAAAATCGTTACGGTCAACCTCTATTTTCACAGAATCTGCAGGCTCATAAAACCAGCCTTGCTGGGTAAGCATAATTTTATAAACATCGAATTTACTGGTATCTAAATTCTGTGCTATTGTTGCGGCACTTTTAACGGAGACTACCCATTCGCCAGTGGTACCTCCGGTTAGCAATGCTATTGTTTTCTTCATCTGTATAATTTTTTAAATTCTAATACATCTATTATATGTATACGCGTTATGAGTTATAATGTATACATAACTTACTATCGTTGGTCAACAACTGTCCGAGCGATCTAACTAAGCAAAGTGACCAGGTCAGCTA
>NZ_JBFTIZ010000370.1:0-3785 GCF_056395165.1 Pedobacter sp. 10L46_2 | reverse complement strand
GTGCCGGCGCTTATGGCTTTGTTAAATCTTACAGGGAAATGAACAAGGAAGACCAAATCACAGTCTTTAGCAAAGAGAATTTTCCATTTTACAATCGTGTAATGCTCCCTGATTATATAAGCGGAGAACAAAAATGGGAACAATTGGTAAAAATGAATGATGAGGAAGAGCCCGAATATAGTATCAGACTGTTAAGAGGCATCAGCGTAGAAAAAGTAAACAGAGAACAGAAATACGTAATAGATTCAACCGGCAAAAGAACATCGTATGATGTATTGATTATGGCTACCGGAAGTCGCTCTACCCTTCCCAAAAATGCGCCTTCCTTACCTGGCATATTTACCATGCGGAGTCGTACAGATGCAGACAATTTCAAAAAACATATTCCTAAAAACGCTCATGTAGTAGTTGTTGGTGGCGGCCTGCTTGGCCTGGAAATGGCTGCATCACTACGTGAAATAGGCGTAAAAATAACCATCATTCATAGGGTATCCAGATTTTTGAACAGACAACTGGATCCGCTGGGAAGCCAGATGCTGCATGAGGAAATGGTAGATCAGGGCTGTGATATTTATTACAATGATGAAGTACAGCTTTATTACGGCCGTTCCAAACTAACAGGCATTGAGCTAAAAAGCGGCCGCAGGATAAATTGTGATGCAATTATACTGGCTATTGGCACTAC
This sequence comes from Pedobacter sp. 10L46_2, assembly GCF_056395165.1. Taxonomy (NCBI): domain Bacteria; kingdom Pseudomonadati; phylum Bacteroidota; class Sphingobacteriia; order Sphingobacteriales; family Sphingobacteriaceae; genus Pedobacter; species Pedobacter sp. 10L46_2. The sequence goes on along the minus strand of NZ_JBFTIZ010000370.1, from coordinate 3,100 downwards.
TCCCAATATTGAACTGGCAAAAGAAACAGGATTAGATTGTAAACGTGGTGTACTTGTAAACGAGCGTTTACAAACCAACGATCCTTCCATTTACGCCATAGGCGAGATTGCCGAATTTGAAGGCACATTATATGGAATAACGGCCGCTGCTGAGCAGCAAGCAGAGGTAGTTGCCAAATTTCACAACGGAGATATCAGCAGCTATTACAAAGGCAGCCTCTTCATGAACATCATAAAGATCCACGGATTTGACCTTTGCAGTATTGGACTATCAGAATGCCCTGATGACCAAAACTATGAAGAGATTGTTTTTATCGATAAGGCAAAACGGTATTATAAAAAATGTATCATCCATCAGGACAGACTTGTTGGAACAATCTTAATTGGGGATAAAACCGAGTTCCTTGAGTTCAGGGAACTAATAGCCAACAAAATAGAATTAAGTGATAAGAGATTACAACTGCTTAGAAGTGGTAAAAAAACAGAACCGGTATCAGGCAAACTGGTATGCAGCTGTAACAACGTTGGAGCAGGAAACCTCCTAAAAAAAATAACCTCAGGGTGTTCAGATTTTAAGGAATTATGTGAATCAACAGGGGCAGGAATGGGGTGTGGTTCTTGTAAACCAGAGGTTAAGCTTATCCTTCAGGAAGCATTAAAGGAAGAAGTATTAGAAAAAACGAACTGATATGGAAAACAAGGAAATAAAAAAACATCAAATTAAAGTAAATCTTCCGGGAGGCATTGTTTCTATTGGTGATCTTTTACAAATCCTCACTATTCTCGAAGAATCAGCAGTCGAAAACGTAAGATTTGGCACCAGACAGCAGCTTTATTTTTCTGTGGATGAAGATAAGTTAGAAGACATTGAGCATGGCTTTTTTATATCCGACACTGAGTTTGAAATAGATGCTGATAAACAGCCAAACATCATTAGCTCTTATGTAACTGAAGACATATTTAACAATTCGAATTGGCTCCGCGAAGGGGTTTACAGAGATGTTTTAGATGCTTTTGACTATACCCCAAGATTAAAAATCAATCTGGCAGACAACAGTCAGACCTTAATTCCCTTTTTCACTGGAAATTTAAACTTTATATCTTCAGAGATTGGCAATTATTGGTATTTATACATACGTTTTCCCAGAACCAATATCATTTACTGCTGGTCATCTTTAATTTATTCTGAGGACATTGGCACCCTTAGCAAATTGGTTGAAGACGCAATATTCAGCAATAAAGATTTATTTTATGATCAAATTAATATTGACGGACTGCTACTGGAAAACAAGGTAAAATTAACCGGAAGCATCTTTTACCAACCCCTCTCTGCCCCGCTAAAGCTACCCGATTTCCAATTACCATACTATGAGGGATTCAATAAATATAACGACAAATATTGGCTAGGGATTTACCGTAGAAACGAATTGTTTTCAGTTTCATTTCTTAAAGATCTTTGTGCTATTTGCGCAAAAACCCGCATTGGCCAGCTGTACACTACTCCCTGGAAATCAATTATCATAAAAGGTGTAGAAACAGGCGACAAAAAACTCTGGAATGCTGTACTGGATAAAAACAGAATAAACGTACGTCACGCATCCAACGAACTAAACTGGCAAAGTGAGGATCTTTGTGAATATGGGCTTAACCTTAAACGGGAGCTTATCAATGAGTTTAACAAAGTAGATCTCAGAACTTTCAAACTTTGTTTTGCAATTAAAACCAATCCAAAAAGTGGCTTATTTGGCTCAGTAATTATAAGGAAATGTGCCAATAATGACTTGGAGGATGAATGCAAATTCGACATTCTTCATACCACTGATTTTAATCCCAATTCGAAGAATTTCACTCTTTATAAAGACAACCTTGACAGAGCATCATTAGCTGAAGCATTGGTAAAACTTTGCGACAATTATTATCAGCTCCAGACTTTGTCAGAAAGTGCTTCTGCAGATAATTATTACGAAACAGAATTGGTTACAGAAATTGAGTACGTCATTGCGCACCAGTGCAGTCACTGCTTAACTATATATGATGAAACATGGGGAGATGAGGCAAATGGAGTACCACCTGGAACCCCCTTCTCAGATTTAAAAGCAGATTACGGTTGCGCTGTTTGCGGAGCCTTTAAAACAGATATTATTCCGATTCAAAAAGAATCACTACAAACAATTTAGGTTTCACATTTAAATTATCATTTCATGAAAACACAATTACAACTTGCCATTTATGGCGGACTGGCACTTTGCATGCTGAATTTTAAAGGAAAAGCTCAAACAACACAAATTAAACCTACCCTGTTTGAGGGAGTAGTGGTATTAAGTTATATTGATCATGGGGCCGCAATAAACTGTACAGGCCCTGCAATTAAATACACCAGCAAACCCTTCAGTTTATTAATAGGTTTACTTCCCAGTTTAAAAATCAAAGAAGACAAATCGCCCGGAAATGCACCCAAAAATGCAATTATTATACCTTCTTTAGGCTGTGGTGTAACGGCAATTTATAAACACATTGCCTTACAGATGCCGATGCTTTATACCGCAAAAACAAGTACAAAAGATGGAAAGTGGAATGTTGGAGTGGGCTTAGGATATAAGTTTTAAAGTATAAGAATTATGCAATAAGTGTTAATGCTTTCAAACCTCTGGGATCTTTAACACTTATTGCTTTTCCTGTTATCGAAATCAAATCTTCTCTAACAAGCTCATTCATCATTCGAAAAACTGTTTCATATGTGGTCCCTGTAAAAGCAGCAAGATCCTGCCTGCTTAGTTCTATATCAATATGCCCTCTGTCATTTACGCCAAATTGATCTTTAAGTTGGATAATAGATAAAGCCAAACGACCTTTAACAGACATGTGGGCTAAATTCCGCATTCTCCGTTCCGATTCCTGTAGTTCATCAGCGTAAAACATCATCAATTGAAAAGTAAGGTCTGAATTTATCTTAAGGGTCGACATAAAGAAATCCAAATCAATAAAACATACCGATGTGGCCTCAAGTGCAGTAGCAGATATAGGAAAAATRGCACTTTTGGTACTTAGACCGCGATGACCAATAATTGCACCATTACTGGCAAAACGAACTATCAGTTCC
>NZ_JBFTIZ010000369.1:0-3788 GCF_056395165.1 Pedobacter sp. 10L46_2 | reverse complement strand
GTATGACACTCGATGAAAAAGGCAATGTTTATCTTACTTTAGGACAAGGTGTTTTCATATACAATCCTGCAGGAGAGCTCATTGCCGAATTAAAGATAAAGGACGGGCCAAGTAACGTGTGTTTTGCAGGGAAGGACAGGAACATATTATTCATTACTGCTCGCAAAACCATATATACGCTACCAATGAAAGTTAAAGGGGTGGAATAATCCACCCTCTCTTACTCAAAAGTCATAAATACCGAATTATCTTCTCCAAAACTCATTCTCAAAATCAATATCCTCTGAGTAAACCACAACATTATTGATTAAACCGTTCCCTACAGTATACACATCAATATTGTCTATATCCAAAACCTGACCGTTTGGGCGTATGGCCTTCCAATGAACAAGACAAGCAATACTGTTTCCATTTTCGGCAAGCACTTTTATTTCTGTTAAAGCCAATGTGTTAGAGGATAGCTCAAACATTTGACCAACCATTTGAAATACCTCGTCAGCATTGCTTTTAAATCCTGAAACCACATTATCTCCGGGTTGCGACCATTTTACTTCCGGATGCAACAATGCCCCTAATTTCGCTGTATTTCCTTTTTGCACTGCAGTTAAAAATTCTGTAACTACATTCATCGCTTGATTTTCCATGTTCTTTGATTTTAAATTGTTAATTATTGTCTAATGCAAAGAAAGTGCTCACAAGGATGTTTATCCTTACCAATAAATGACAAGGAGTTGTCTTTTCACGACAAACATATTTAATGAATAACTAAATCTATAACTTTACTAAATGGAAAACCATCAGCACCGTTTTATATTGAGCCTACTTGCTTATTATGCACAAAGAGATCTTGATGTCAAAAAATTATGCAATCTGTCAGGCATCGATTTTAAATCTTTGAGGGAAAACAAAACGGTAAATTTTGGTCCAAAACAATGGAATGACATTTGGCTTAATGCAGTTCAGAACAGCCGAGATTCTTTATTTGGCCTCCATTTTGGAGAATCAATGCAATTAGCGGCACTGGGTGCCGTTGGGGAAGTCATTAAAACAAGCACCACTATTGGCGATGCTTTAACCCAGGCATCAACATTAACACATTTAATAACTGATCTGTTCAGTATGAAAGTGAATTTGAAATCAGATGTATTTGACATCATTTTCAATCCGGATAAAAAGGTAGACCATACAAATCTGGCTTACAAACAAATGGTAGATTTTTTCATGGCATTTACTATTCATGAATTGGATGGTTTGCTTTTAGAAAAAATAAAACCTCTAAAAGTAACATTTCCATACGAGATCACACACGATCAGGAATACGAGCGTGTTTTACGATGTAAACCTCAGCGAGGCGACGGCTATTGTATTCAATTCGACAAAAAAATCTGGGATGATATAATTATTACTGGTAATTACAGCATACAACAAACGCTGTTACAGCATATTGATCAATTATCCAATACCCAACCGGATAAGTTCGAAATGATGGTTTACAATTATCTTTTAGCAAAATCTTACCTCGGTATTTCATCAATAAAAGATGTGGCGGCAAACTTTAATATGAGCGTGCGCACCTTACAGCGAAAATTGGAGGAAGAAGATACAGGTTTTCAGTATATAGCGGATCAGGCAAGGAAACAACTGGCCTTAAAATATCTTAAATCAGGGGAACATCAAATAAAAGAAATCTCATACCTGCTTGGCTACAACGAATTAAGTGCCTTTACAAGGGCCTTTAAACGATGGACGGGCGCTCCACCGACATCCTACTAATTAAAGGTCAAATCGTACCCTGAGTTTTTCTTCTTCAAGATCAATCAGCCCCTGCAATTTCCTAATCACGTCTTCATCCGTATCCTGCTCTTTATTTAGCGCTGTCAGAAATAGCCGTTGTTTAATTAGTAACTGAAGGTAAACATCTTGATAATCTTTCGCTTGATGATCATATTGCGGATGTTCGAAGGCCAAATCATTCTCTAATCTAGCCCTGATCTGTTGTAATCCAGGGCTGACTTTAACCCTTTCAGAATGATTAGCATCCAGATATTGCATACTGTGTTCGGCAAGCATTTTTCTTATTCTTGAGTCCTCTTCTGATTCAGGAAGGTGGTTATCAGGATCTGACATATTAACCCATTTAATCACATAAGGAAGGCTTATTCCCTGTACCACAAGCGTTAAAAGAATCACCGTAAACGTGATGAATAAAATAAGATTTCGTTGAGGAAACGGGACCCCGTTACCCATATATGCCGGTATTGATAATGCTGCAGCTAAGGAAACCACACCTCGCATACCTGCCCAGCCTATAATAACCGGTCCTTTCCAACCCGGTCTGTTATCGGCTGTGGTTATGTAGCGGCTGATAAATACCGTAAATACAGAAGCCCCAAGTGTACTCAGTATCCTGGTAACAATAAGCACTAAAGTAATCAGAACGCCGTAACCAATAGCGGCTCCTAAACTTACGTTTCCGAGCTGATTAACGATTACCGGCAATTCCAGACCAATAAGCATAAATACAAGCCCATTTAACACAAACCCAAATGCAGACCACACATTAGCACCCCGCAATCTGCTACTGTGACTTAGGAACAAGTGACTCTTTGAGGATAGAAAAAGCCCACCACTTACTACTGCCAGCACGCCTGAAAAATGAAAATGCTCAGCAGCAATGTACATGACGTAAGGAGCAGTTAACGTAAGTATGATATCGATATTCGGATCAGTTGGCATCCATTTATGAACTGCAAAATACACTAGTCCTACTGCTATTCCAATTAGAACGCCCATTAAAACTACAATAACAAAACTCAATGCAGCTTCATGAAAAACAAAGCTTCCGGTACTAACCGCGATAATAGCAAAACGAAATACAATTAAACTTGAAGCGTCATTTAGCAAACTTTCACCTTCCAATATGGCAGTGATGCGCTTGGGAACTTTTATTGTCTTTAATATAGAGGTTGCCGACACTGCATCTGGGGGAGAAACTATTCCTCCAAGTAATAAACCCAAAGCCAATGTAAACCCTGGTATGATCATTTGAGATACCAGGGCAATCACCAGCGAAGTAAGCAATACAATCAAAAAGGCAAAACTCGTAATTACCCTTCTCCATCGCCAGAAATCTTTCCAGGAGGTATACCAGGCTGCCTCATATAGTAATGGAGGAAGAAAAATAATAAATATAAGTTCAGGGTTAATGCTAATTACGGGCAGTCCGGGTAATAAACTTATTGCAAGGCCACCAACCACAAGCACTATCGGATAGGCAATTTTCAACTTCTGGGCAAGCATTACCAGAAAAAGTATTACAATAATTATAGCAATGTACGGAATAACAATCTCGATCATAAGTCAGGGCGTATTTCCTTCTAAAAATACATTATAAACCAATAAGCTACAACCCGTTATTCGGCTAATCTATATTACATTAGAAGGTTCCGCTCAAAGAAAGCCCCATACTATGCTGCTGATAGGATGGCATTACTGTATAATTAAAACTTCCCTTTCCTGTAATCAGCTTTTTCAGTTTAGGATATAACAAGTACGACAATTTAGTAGAAAGAATACCAAATCCCGCCCCTGCAACCACATCGCTAGCCCAATGTTTATTGTTATACGTTCTGAGTACACCGGTTGCAATTGCGACCGTATACCCAGCGTAACCGTACCAAGGCGAAACATCTTTATATTCCTGTTTGAGAAATTCAGCGGCAGCAAATGCATTGGCAGTATGACCAGAAGGAAATGAAGTATATCCCGAACCGTTAGGCCTGAGTCTG
>NZ_JBFTIZ010000368.1:4437-12243 GCF_056395165.1 Pedobacter sp. 10L46_2 | reverse complement strand
GGGTTAAACTGGCCGAGTACGAATATTTTGATCTGATGCGCACTTTGCGATATACACTCAGCTCCACTTTTTATAAGATGTATTACGATCAGCAATCTGCCAAAGTCTACCAGGAGCAGATCAATTCCCTTGAACTTTTATTGAATGCCAATGAGCAACAGTTAAAGATGGGAAATGTGGCCATGAAGGATATCATCAGGATCAAATCATTGTTATACAGTCTGCAAGGAGAATATAGCAGTTTACTTAATGATATTGAGGATTTGCAAACTCAGCTTAAACTGATGACAAACATCAGGCCTGATGCAAATCTTGTTCTTGTGGTTCCTTCAGAGGAAGAACAGAACTACCAACCTGATAAAAAGACCTATACTAATTTACTGGATACCGCAAGGAGCAATCGCGCTGATCTTCAGCTGGCAAAAACTGAAATCACCTATGCCGAAAACAACCTGAGGTTACAAAAAGCCAATGCCGTTCCTGATGTTGAACTCTCACTTATTTACGACCTCAAGGGCTCTTATCCTGATAATTATACCGGACTAGGGATAAAACTTCCAATACCATTGTTTTACAGGAATCAGGGCGAAATAAAAAAGGCCAAAATTGCAATTGATGCAGGCAACTCGAAGCTCAGTCAGCAGGAAGCAATTCTCGAAAATGAGGTATACAATAGTTATACATCTGCTTTAAGAACCGAAAAACTGTATCGTGGGCTCGACAGTAATTTCAATGCTGATTTTGACAAACTGATTGTTGAAGTGATAAAAAATTTCAAAAACAGGAACATCAGTCTGATTGAATTTTTGGATTTCTACGACTCCTACAAAGCCAGCACATTACAAATGAACACATTAAAATACGAGCGCATGAACGCTAAGGAAGAAATCAATTTCGTTACCGGCTCAACTATTTTTAAATAACGCACACATGCAAAAAATCATTAAAACCATCAGCACACTTACTGCCCTCTCTGCTGTAATATTTCTACAAGGCTGTTCAGAACAGCCCAAAGAAGCTCCAAAGGAGGAAAAATTTGTAATTACAGACTCTTTGCTGAAAAGGCTGGAAATAGACACCGTACAGGGCGCAAATAATCAGACAGACCTTAATTTTTCAGCAAAGATCACGGCCAACGAGGAGAACATGTCAAAGGTTTACCCAATGGTAAGCGGGCTTGTTAAAAACGTACCGGCAAAACGAGGAGACCGGGTAACCAAAGGCCAGCTACTGGCCACTATGACCAGTGCAGAAATGGCTGGTTTTGATAAAGAAGCCATCAGCTCTTCTGCAGAATTAAGAAATGCGCAACGCAGTGTAAAACTTACAGAGGATATGTTTAAAAGCGGATTAGCTTCTGAACGAGATCTTGAACAGGCAAAAAACGACCTTATGGTTAAGGAAGCAGAAGATAAAAGAAGCAGGTCTATTCTGTCTTTAAATGGGGGTAATAAGAATGGTACCTATGTTATAAAAGCACCAATATCTGGTTTCATAATCGATAAAAATATAACCAGCAATATGCAGGTAAGACCAGATAACAATGAGAACTTATTTACAATAGCTGATCTTTCTAATGTATGGGCATTGATCAATATTTACGAATCAGACATTTCCAAAATTAAAGAGGGCGACGAGGTTAATCTTTCAATTCTATCCTATCCAGATAAACCATTTAAAGGCAAAATCAGTAAAATCTACAACATGCTCGACAATGACAGTAAAGTAATGAATGCCAGGGTGGTGATAGATAATCCGGGTTATTTATTAAAGCCGGGAATGATGGCAACTGTACAAATTGCCACCCGGAATGGTGCAACCTTGCCAGTGGTAAGTACAGATTGCCTCATTTTTGACAATAATAAATATTACGTGCTGGTGCTTGATCCGGTAAAAAAAGATGTAACCAATACTAATATAACCATCATTACACAGTGGCCTGGCCGCAGTGCCGAAGAGGTTGAAAAGTTTGTTACCCGGCCACTAGAAATTGCCATGAACCCAACCGAGAAAAGAACAAGTATCCGTTCTTCGTCTTTATTTGGGCTATCGGTAGTTAAAATCACATTTGAGGACGATGTAGATTATCAATTTGCAAGGGTTCAGGTAAACAACCACCTTGATGAGGCCGACCTGCCTTCGGGTGCAAAGCCGGAAGTCCAACCACCATATGGCCCTACCGGCGAGATTTTCCGGTATACGCTTAAAAGCGATAAGAAATCCGTCAGAGAGCTAAAAACTTTGCAGGATTGGGTGGTTGAACGGGAGCTGCTATCAGTACCAGGCATCGCCGATGTGGTAAGCTTTGGCGGAGAAGTTAAAACATACCAAATCACAGTTGATCCTCAAAAATCATTACAATACGGAGTAACTGCTACAGAACTTTTTGAAGCTGTTTCTAAAAGCAACATTAATGTGGGTGGCGATGTGATTGAGCAAAGTGGACAAGCTTATGTGGTACGCGGAATTGGTGTGCTAAATAATATTGATGAGATCAAGAACATCATTATTGACAACTTTAACGGCACACCGGTGTATGTTAAAACCATAGCCGAGGTAACGGAATCTGCTCTGCCACGCTTAGGGCAGGTTGGCAGAGACCATGACCCTGATGTAGTTGAAGGTATTGTAGTGATGCGTAAGGGCGAAAACCCAAGCGAAGTGATCCACAACCTTAAAGAAAAGATTAAGGATGTAAATGAAAACATTTTGCCGGGCGACGTAAAGATCAGTCCTTTCTATGACCGTGAGAATCTGGTAAATTTTGCCACGCATACAGTAATGCACAACATGCTGGAAGGGATCATTTTTGTTACCCTGATTGTGTTCCTGTTTATGGCTGATTGGAGAACCACACTGATCGTTTCTCTTATTATACCCCTGGCACTCCTTTTTGCTTTTATTTGTTTAAAACTAAAGGGTATGTCGGCCAACCTGCTCTCTATGGGCGCCATAGATTTCGGGATCATTATAGACGGTGCAGTAGTAATGGTAGAGGGAATTTTTGTCGCCCTCGATTACAACTCTCATAAAAACGGCGCCGAGAAATTTAACCGGATGAGTAAACTAGGCATCATTAAAAGGGCCTGTCTGGAAAATGGCAAGGGCATTTTCTTTGCCAAACTGATTATCATTACCGGCTTAATGCCAATCTTTACTTTTGAAAAAGTAGAAGGTAAAATGTTCTCGCCATTGGCATGGACCCTAAGTTTTGCATTGTTAGGTGCCCTGTTGCTAACCTTTACATTGGTACCAGCAATGGCAAGTGTATTGCTTAGAAAGAATGTTAAAGAAAAGCACAACATCTTTTTAGAGTTCCTTACAAAAGTTGTGATGCGGGTTTACACGGCATGCTTTAAAGCTAGAAAACTCGTCTTCGGTACAGCCATGGTTATACTGGTTGTTGGCTTATTTAGCTTTAAATTTCTGGGAACAGAGTTTTTACCTACACTGGATGAAGGATCCATATATGTAAGGGCCAGTGCTCCGCTAAGTGTTTCACTCAATGAAACTAAAAAGCTTTCGAACGAGATGCGTAAGATCTTTTTAAGCTTTGAGGAGGTGAAACAGGTAATATCGCAAACCGGCCGACCAAACGACGGCACAGATGCAACAGGATTTTACAATATGGAATTCCTGGTTGATATTTATCCCAAAGCAGAATGGAAACGTAAGCAAACCAAAGAGGAACTGGTAGAGCGTATGCAGGAAAAGCTTAAAGGTTATCCCGGTATTAGTTTAAACTTCTCTCAGCCAATTTCGGATAACGTGGAGGAAGCGGTATCAGGTGTAAAAGGATCTATTGTGGTTAAAATGTTTGGCAACGATTATTCCTTTATCGAAAAGCATGAGCAAGACATATATAACATTCTAAAAACAGTTAATGGGATTGAGGATTTAGGGATTCTTAGAAATCTTGGACAGCCTGAATTGCAGATCAACCTCGATCAAAGTAAAATGGCGCTATACGGAGTGAGAACAGAGGATGCAAACTCCATAATAGAGATGGCTATTGGTGGTAAAGCCGCTACACAGATTTATGAAGGAGAGCGTAAATTTGATCTCCGAATCAGATATCCTGAAGACTTTAGAAAAGATGAAGCTTCAATTGGTGCGCTACGTATCCCTACTATTTCTGGTGCCAAAGTTCCATTAAGTGAAATTTCTACTATTCGTAAAATTACCGGCCCAAGCATTATTTACCGCGATAAGCATGAACGCTATGGGGCCATTAAATTCTCAATAAGAGGGCGTGATATGGGAAGTGTAATTGCCGAAGCACAGGCTAAAGTAAAAGCTCAAATTAAACTTCCTAAAGAATACAAACTGGAATGGGCAGGTGATTTTGAGAACCAACAAAGGGCAACCAGTCGTTTATCTGAAGCTGTGCCGATCAGCTTATTGCTCATATTTTTTATCCTGTTTGTATTGTTCGGAAACATTAAAGATTCATTACTGGTGTTAAACAATGTACCATTTGCAATGATTGGGGGCATACTTGCGTTGCTCGCAACGGGAGTTAACTTCAATATTTCGGCCGGCATTGGGTTTATTGCACTGTTTGGTATATGCGTGCAAAATGGGGTAATTCTGATTACACGATTTAAAAGCAATATGGTAGAATTAAAACATCGTCCGGAATGGACTTTGCGTTGATGGCTGCAATTGGTTTGATGCCGGCTGCACTATCAACCGGAATAGGTTCAGAAGCATCAAAACCTTTAGCTATTGTAGTTATAGGTGGATTGATAACCAATACATTATTTAACCTTTTTGTATACCCAATAGTTGTCTACTGGGCATACCAGAAAAAGGTTAAACATTTACATATATCATCTGTTCCGCAGAACTAATGCCTATAAGTCCGGTGCTTTGTAAAGTTGTACGCTTGAAAGTATCGGGCAGGCATTTGCATCCAGAATATTTACCCTAATCTTACTCGTTTTTACAGTGGGGAACACCAGGATTCTTTTGCGACCTATGGTAGTCTGTGTATCTAAAGTCTTAAATTCAGATCCTTCCAGATATTCTACCGAGAACGATTTCACTCTTTGTCCTAGTTTAATAAATTCCTGAAGTACAATACGGTTAAGCTCGGTTTCTTTACCCAGATCTATGGTAATCACTGCGCTTTTTACCTGATCATCTGTTGTCCAGTAAGTCTCGTTGTTTCCGTCGGTTAAATTTTGTCCATTGAATTTCTTATCCTTTCCTCTGATGTTGCTTACTGTTACTTTTCTGCCTTTTGCCAGATCAGTTTTATAAGCAGCATCCAGGTATTTTTTGAATTCCATTAATCTGGTAGAATCTGTTGGATGAATTAAACCATCACGATTTACCGGAACATTTAACAACAGGTTACTATTGCGGCCGACGGAAGTATTGTAGATAGATTCCAGCTGATCAAGTGTTTTAACCTGATTATCGGTATTGGCGCTATAAAACCATCCTGGTCTGATAGAAACATCAACCTCTGCAGGAATCCAGTATTTACCATTCTCATCACCTGTGCTAAGTACTTTACTTTCAGGAGCCTCTGCTCCTACTCCAAATCCATCGGTATTTAAGGTCGACCAGTTGGTTTCGCCCGCAACACCTCTTTCATTTCCCATCCAACGAATATCAGGACCGATATCACTAAATATTACTGCCTGAGGTTGGTTTTTGCGAACTACATTATAAAACTTAGGCCAGTCGTATGCCTGCTTTTTATCACCGCCATTTGCACCGTCAAACCATTGTTCAAAAACACTTCCGTAATTGCTTAATACCTCATTAAGGGTGTTGGCAAATACGTCATTATACTTAGGGGTGCCATATTCAGGATGATTACGATCCCAAGGGGACAAATAAACTCCGAATTTTAAGCCATATTCCTTACAAGCTGCAGATAATTCCTTTAGCACATCTCCTTTACCGTCTTTCCAGGCGCTTTCTCTAACAGTGTGTGTACTGAATTTACTTGGCCACAGGCAAAAACCATCATGGTGTTTGGCAGTAATAATAATTGCCTTCATACCAGCATTTTTTGCAGTGCGAGCCCATTGTCGGGCATCAAGTTTCTTAGGATTAAACAACTTTGGATCTTCGTCGCCATGCCCCCACTCTTTGTCTGTAAATGTGTTTGGTCCAAAATGGATAAACATATAATACTCCATTTGTTGCCAGGCATATTGATTTTTGTTTGGAACGGCACCATAAGGTTTAGGTGCTGCTACAGATGATTGCGCATAACTGTTTGCAGTAAACAATAATGAGCACAATGCTGCTGCTGAATAGGTCTTTATTAGTTTCATTGTGTATGGTTAGTTACGAACTTTAAAATTGCAATTTATGCATTGCTAAAAATTCTACGCTATTGTCATTAAAATAAATGATTTTGGCAAATCTTAAAACTTATCTATTAACCAAAGTGTTATTGGTTTATCGTTGCCAATAAAAATAAGCCATCAAATGAAAACACATGAAAGTAATTTAAAGCTCCGGTCGGGAAAATTCTCTATCGAGAAGCATCATTATGAGAACATAGGTCTTACAGAACGTATGGTTTCTGTATTGCTAAGTGGTATTTTAATGACCAGAGGGATTAGGAGACCGCTTAAAGCGCAATTTTTATATGGTGCTTACCTGGCATACAGGGGCTTTACCGGCAAATGTTTTGTATATGAGAAACTTGGAATAGATGGCAATAAACCGAGAGCGATAAATATTAGGGGTGAATTTGAAATTGACAGACCTGCCAGCGAGGTATATGCCTACTGGCGCGATTTAAATAACCTTCCGGGTAGCATTAAACATTTACTAAACGTAGAGGTAATTGATGAAAACCTTTCTCATTGGAAAAGCAATGTAATGGGAAATTTATTTTCGATAGACTGGGATGCAGAAATTATAAAGGATGAACCAAATCATTTAATTGGATGGAGATCTTCTCCAAGTTCTTTAATAAGTCATGTAGGGCGGGTTAAGTTTACCGAAACAGCTGATAAAACCGGAACGATATTGAAAGTGGTTCTATCCTATCATCCTCCAATTGGAGGCGTTGGCATTGGTTTAGCCAGGCTGTTAAACCCGTATTTTGAAAGTCTTTTAAAAAAAGAGATCAGAAGCTTTAAACATACCATTGAAAACAAGATTCCGATATATGCTAACGGAACCTTGTAAAAGTATCTTTAGTTATTAAGGAGCAACACTACCAGCACCAAGGTAAGCAACAATTCCAAGAAGAAAAGAGATAATGTAAAGGCCCAATATGGTGATGGTAATGATACCCCAAAATTTAAAGAACGATTTCATTTTACTCATTGCCTCGCTTAGCGCGGGCTGATCGCCATATAATACAGCCTGTTTTGCCGAATTGGCATATTTAAACATTAATAAGCTTGGGTAAAAATAAAGTAAAGCCGACAATAGGAATACTACTGTAAGGAAACCTCCTCCAAGTGCCGCCCAGGGATTGTTTGCTGCACCCACCTTACCATTCATTGCGCTTATCAATGCTTCAGCACTAAATGAAAACAAGACCATGAATCCCGTTACTACAAATCCTATTATTGACAAGAATTTGGTCCACCTGGCGGTTTCATATATGTAACTACGTATGTCTTCTGTAACGGTTAACAAGACTTCCTCTCCCTCTTGAGGGTCATTGTGTGTTGTTTCCTCAGGATTTTCTTCTTCAAAATGTTCCATGTTGATCGTATTGTTTTTTTATAAGGCTTTTAGCTTGCCTAAACATAAAGAATATTTTTAAAAAATTGATACCTTTGCGCCAAATCAAGAAAAAAACATACATGGCATTACAAT
>NZ_JBFTIZ010000368.1:0-4395 GCF_056395165.1 Pedobacter sp. 10L46_2 | reverse complement strand
GTGGTATAGTTGGTTTACCAAATGTTGGAAAATCCACTTTATTTAACTGTTTATCTAACGCAAAAGCTCAAGCCGCTAACTTTCCTTTCTGTACTATAGAACCAAATATTGGTGTTATTACAGTTCCTGATGATAGGTTAACTAAGCTTGCAGAACTCGTAAATCCCAACCGGATTGTACCAAATACAATTGAGATTGTAGATATCGCTGGTTTGGTAAAGGGGGCTTCAAAAGGTGAAGGTCTTGGTAACCAATTCCTGGGTAATATTAGAGCAACAAACGCTATTATCCACGTTTTACGTTGCTTTGACGACGGAAATGTGATTCACGTTGACGGATCGGTAGACCCAATTCGCGATAAAGAAATTATTGATACTGAATTACAGCTTAAGGATTTGGATACTGTTGACAAACGTATCCAGAAGGTCGAAAAAATGGCTAAAACCGATAAAGATGCAAAAAGAACCTTCGATATCCTAAGCATAATAAAGTCTCATATCGAGAGCGGAAAATCAGTTCGTTCTGCTGCAGTTTCTGCTGAAGATTTTGAATTTATTCAGGATCTAGGCTTACTTACTCAAAAGCCGGTAATGCTTATGTTGAGCGCGTTAAAGAAGCAGTAAAAGATGAAAATGCTGAGGTTCTGGTGATTTCTGCTAAAATTGAATCTGAAATTGCTGAGCTTGAAAGTTACGAAGAACGCCAGGAATTCCTGGCCGATCTTGGCTTAACTGAATCGGGTGTAAATAAACTGATCCGCGCTGCCTACAGGTTACTAGACCTATATACTTACTTTACGGCAGGTGTACAGGAAGTAAGAGCCTGGACAATCACAAAAGGTTTCACCGCGCCTCAGGCTGCCGGTGTAATTCATACAGATTTTGAAAAAGGATTTATCCGTGTTGAGGTAATTAAATATAACGACTTCGTAACACTGGGTTCTGAGAATGCATGTAAAGATGCCGGAAAACTAGGTGTTGAAGGAAAAACCTATGTTGTTGAAGACGGAGATATTATGCACTTCCGTTTTAACGTTTAGATTTTTGACTTTTAAAAATCAAAAGAGGATGATCACAAATGATCATCCTCTTTTTTTATTTCTAAATTATGCATTATGCCTCCAAAAAATCGGTCTTCTAAGAAAAGACCTAGGCGCTGTTGACCATTCAGCGCAGCGGGCAACAGATGCCCGTCTTTGAATAGAACGGCCTATTTTGTCCTTTATAACAGCACTCCCGTAAGAAACAACACTGCTACAGAGAAATAGATGATCAGGCCCGTTACATCCACCAGGGTGGCTACAAACGGAGCAGATGACGTAGCAGGGTCWGCCCCAAGTTTCTTAAGTAACAAAGGAAGCATTKATCCTGAAAGCGAGCCCCATAATACTACCCCTACCAAGGCTACTCCAACTGTTAAACCTATAAGCATCCAATGTGGGCCATACATATCGGTAAAGAAAGTCCAGGCAAAGATTCTTAAGAACCCTATTGTACCCAATACAATCCCCAGCATCAAACCAGAGATAATCTCCCGGCGCATTACCCTCCACCAATCACCAATAGTAATCTCGCCAAGTGCCATGGCCTGAATAATCAAAGTAGATGCCTGCGAGCCACTGTTTCCTCCACTTGAAATAATTAGCGGAACAAACATGGCCAATATAACCGCCTTGGCAATATCAGCTTCAAAATGTGCCATCGCAGTTGCAGTAAGCATTTCTCCAAGAAAAAGTACAACAAGCCAGCCTATTCTTCTTTTAAACAAACCAAGTATGGGCATATCCAAATAAGGTTCATCTAAAGCCTGGGTACCCCCAATTTTATGTATATCTTCGGTATATTCTTCGTTTGCAATCCATAGAATATCATCTACGGTAACTATCCCCAGCAATACATTATTCTCATCCACAACCGGTAATGCTACCCTGTTGTTCATTCTAAATATATTAATGGCTTCTTCCTGATGGTCGCTTGCTTTTAAAGCAATTAAGCGCTGATCTGTAAGATCACCGATTTTGGCTTCCGGATCAGCAAGTAAAATCTCCCTTATTCTAATGTCGTCTAACAGTACACCGTCTTTATCGATCACATAGATCACATCAATGGTCTCAGAGTTTTTGCCATAACGCCTGATGTGCGAAAGCACTCGTGTTACCGTCCAATCCTTTTTAACTGCAACATAGTCTGGCGTCATCAACCTACCCACACTATCCTCTTCGTAGCCTAGCAGCGAAAGTGCTTCTACTCTATCTTTGGCAGGTAAAAGAATAATCAACTTTTTAACAGCATCACCTTTCAGTTCACTAAAAAGTGAAGTACGGTCATCGGGTGGAAGTAAATTGATTAACTCAGCTAACTTATTGCCTGGAAGCTTTTTAATGATCTTTTCCTGAGTAGGAAAATCAAGAATACGGAATACATTTACGGCCCTTTTAACAGATAAAGTTTCAATAAATTTTACTGCATGCTGGGGGAGTTCGTCTATCAGATGTTCTACATCTGAAATATTCAGATCATCTAAATAAGCCTTTAATTGCGCATCGTCTTGAAGCTCTAAAAGCTTTACGATTTCTTCAACAACTACCTCTTCCATATGCACTAAATTCTTTACATGATTTTCACTATTTTACGGGTGCAAAAATGCCTTTTTATTTTTAAAAAAGGCACTTATAATCAGAAAATTATTAGAATAAAAATGAGGACTACCAAAGCTTATCCTTTTCGTTAATAAACCTGCAGTTTATTAGTTAGCAGAGTTCCCAAAAATTTTTCTAAATTTAATACACCAAATATTGTCTCAATTCCTAACACTAACGAACAGATATGACTAAAAAGCGTCTATAGTTAACCCCAACACCCCCTAACCCTATTTAATCATCCTAATCCTAACCTTTATGAACCTACGTTTTATCCACCTAAGCTTATTTAAGCTTACTTCTTACGTCCAGCTAATTCATCTTTACAAGCCCAATAAAGAATAGCCGGCTAATCTTAAGTTCTGTATTGATATTACCTTAAGGTAGTATATCCTGCAAAATCAGGCCCTTGTTTTCTTGGCGTATTCGCGTCGGGGAATTTATATGCGCTTTGCTTTTGTCGGGCAGACTTTGATCATCACTGTAATCAACTCTTATTCTAATAATCTAACTAAAATTTACGATGAATTACTATTTATTAAAAAGTACCGGCATTGTTTTAAAAAACAGGCCCGGAGTACGTATGCTGCAAAAAGCAGTAGTTCTACTTGTGCTATTAGTGATCAGTTCAGCAGCTTTAGCTCAGTCAGTAGTTACAGGTACAGTATCAGATAAAGACAACAACACCTTAATTGGTGTTACAGTCAGTGTTGAAGGCACAAACGTTAAAGCACTTACTGATGGCAATGGAAAATACTCCATCCAAGTCCCGCAGACTGCAAAACGGTTGATCTTCAGTTATGTCGGCATGGAAAGTTTAACTGTCGAAATTGCAGGTAAAAATGTAATAAACCCTGTATTACAATCTGCAAATAATTTAAGTGAGGTTCAGGTAATAGGCTACGGATCGGTGAAAAAGAAAGACCTTACCGGAGCAGTAGCCACTTTAGCCGAAAAAGATTTCAATAAAGGCCCGCTCATTGCACCTGACCAACTCATTCAGGGTAAGGTTGCCGGGGTACAAATGATCAATAACAGTGGCCAACCCGGAGGTTCTACAACAGTAAGGATAAGAGGTAACACAGCCATGACTGGTTCCGGACAACCCTTATATGTAGTTGATGGAATTGCTCTTGATGGTCGTTCAGCCAGACCATCGGCCAGTCCAAGCACCGTTGGAGGGGTTAAAAGCTCTCCGGGAGGAGGTATTGGTGCTGCACCAGGTGGAAACCCTTTAAACTTTATTAACCCGAATGACATCGCCTCTATGGAAATTCTTAAAGATGCATCCGCAACAGCCATTTACGGATCAAGGGCTGCCTATGGTGTAGTTTTAATTACAACAAAGCGAGGCGCCAGCGGTGGTGTAAAGTTAGATGTTAATGCTTCCACTGGTGTTTCCAATATCATGCGCCAGATTGATGTATTAGACGGCGATGGCTATCGTTCGGCATTGAATAAATATGGACTTACAAGTGGTGATTTTGGAAGCAATGTAGATGCTATGGACGCCATTACGCGCACTGCATACAACCAAAACTATTCTATTGGTTTTAGTGGAGGCGGCGATGGGAACACCTATCGGGCATCACTAGGCTATCAGGATCAGCAGGGTATTATCAGAAAAACAGGTTTAAAAAAATACACCGGGTCATTTAATGGAAACTTCAAGTTTCTGGAAAGCAAAAACCTTGGGCTTGATGTAAACCTCTTGAGTAGCCAGTTCAATGAAACCATTGCGCCTATCACAACAGACG
>NZ_JBFTIZ010000367.1:0-4855 GCF_056395165.1 Pedobacter sp. 10L46_2 | reverse complement strand
TAGATAATCTTATTTGAATAGTCACAACACTTAAGCCAAAACAATACACTATGAGCACAACCTGGAATGATGATGATTTAAAAGAAATGGCTAGCCAACTAAGCTCACCAAAGGGTGATAATGGAATAAAAACCGGCGAAAGAATGGCTATTTCAAATGAAAATATGATTGCCAGGACCATACAGCAACTGGACATAAAAGCGAATGATCATGTTTTAGAAATCGGTCAGGGCAATGGAAGCCATGTAAATTCCATCATCACCAAATCAACAGGAGTTCATTATTTTGGTATTGACATCTCTGAAACTATGATTGAGGAGGCAACAAGAATAAATCGAGCGTTTGTTGATAAGAATGTTGTTTCGTTTGAATTATCTAATGGCCATGACATTGACTTCCAAAGCGGTTCATTTGATAAAATATTTACGGTAAATACCATTTATTTTTGGGAAACCCCCGATGTTTACGCTAAGGAAATTTACAGGGTATTAAAGCCAGGCGGCAGTTTCAGCATCGGCTTTGCCGACAAAGACTTCATGAAAAAACTTCCTTTTACAAAATGGAAGTTTCGGCTATATGACAAGGAAACCGTTTCAGAAACACTCATTAAAGCTGGTTTTTCCATTGCTAAAATTACTCAGGAGAAAGAGAACATTAAAGGTAGCCTTGGAGATTTTATAGAACGAGACATTATAATCATAACAGCAAAAAAACTTTAAATAAAAAACACACGATTAACTACTCTCTAATGAAACAAACAATCATTTTTATACTATTCACCCTGTTTTGTACTGGTGTAAATGCTCAGGAAACTTTTACCATATCTGGAACAGTAACAAATGCCAAAGCTGAACAAATTGAGGCCGCCACAATATTTATTGACGGATCTCAAAAATCAACAACAACCAATACTAAAGGCGAATTTAAATTTTCCGGTATTGTGCCTGGTACTTATCAGGTTGTGGTTAATATGTTGGGTTACGGCTCAATAAAACAAAATGCAGTTGTTTTAGAAAAATCGGTTGTTCTCAATTTCACATTAGAGGAAAAACAAATCATTTTAGACGAAGTGATTATTGGCGATAACAATCAGCGCAAGAATTTTCTAAAAACATTCACTAAATATTTCATGGGAGAATCTAAAAATGCAAAAGAATGCAAGATATTGAATACAGATATCATTGATTTCTCTACAGAAAAGGCTATTTTAAAAGCCAATTCGCCTGATTTTCTGATCATAGAAAACCGAAAACTTGGATATCGTATTAAATACTTACTGAGGAAATTTCAATACAATAAAACAGCTGATGCAACGATCTATGATGGAGAATCTATTTTTGAAGATATTAAGGGCTCAAATGAAGAGCAGCAGACCTGGAAAGCAAATAGAAAAATGGCATATGAAGGATCGCTCATGCACTATTTAAGAGCGCTTTATAAAAACAAAACTCAGGAGGAAGGCTTCCTTACGCATGTTATAAAAAACGTTGATTTTCCATTAATGATAGATCCAACTCCAGTGTACACAGAACAGCTTATTGAACGCGCAGACAGCAATTTTATCACCTTTAAATATAAAAAGCGACTCTATACCGTTTATGATAAGAAAAAAGTGGCATCCCTTGCCCCATCAAAAGGAAGCTGGGAAATCATAGAGATGGACGAAACCGGATCTGTTTTACAACTGGATGCGCAGGTTGATGTTAGAGGTAGCTATGCAGGATACAAAAACCTATTGATCCAGGGATTTTGGGGTCGTAAACGTATAGCAGATCAGCTTCCGCTGGAATATGATCCGGATACGCAATAATAATAAGTATTTAAATACGAATCGTATTCTTTCGTTCAACAGAAATATCAGAGGCCTCGGCGAGCATTACCGATACAGGTTGCTGCTGTGTAAGAAAACTAAAATTCTGTCCATATACCAATCCAAAATCAACAGCGATATTAAAGCTTTTTACTTTGTATTGGGCCCACTTAGGATGTTTTACCTCATATTCGTTAGTTTTTTCTGAGCTATATCTTGCATATCCCCAGTAGTGGCCTGTAATAAATTCGGTTTCGCTTCCCGTCTGGATTTCTGAAAGGGCTTTGTTTGCCGTTACACTAAAACTTTGCCATTGATTGTTATACCGCCACTTATATTCTACATAACGATCTTCTTCATTTTCCTTTATACAGTGACTCATTGGCATTGCCTCATAGTTTTCGTTATAAATAGCATTGGCTACTATTGATAATGCAAATTTTGGCACTATTTCCTTAATAAATACCACACCCCTTTTTACGACTCCATTATCGTTATACCTGACATAGAACCGAAGGTTTATCTCTTCAAAGTTTGCATGAAAGGGAATACTGAACCCCAACAGCTTTGTGTTTTTAAACAGAAAGCCGATTAAGCTTACATAACAGGTATCATTCCATAAATCCAGCTCTGTGCCAGCCGGCAAATAGGGAATAAGTAAATTCTTATCAATAGCATAATTAGCTATAGCTAGCTTTCGCCACTCAGCGGTTAAAAAACTCATTATGCAAAATACAAAATATTATAATCAAACATTTAATATACAAGGCTGTTGTATAAAATAAATTAAAGAGATAGCCATGAACAAAACAATAGCATTAGTAATGATAATCCTTGGCGTTGTTATGCTGATTTGGACAGGATTTACCTACACCAAAAAAGAAAAGTTGATTGATGCCGGCCCTATTCAGATTTCGGCAGACAGGGAAAAAAGTGTAAACTGGCCTCCATACATCGGTGGTGTAGTTTTGATTGCAGGGGTGGTTATTTTACTAACCTCAAAAAGATCAAAATAGGTTGGCTTGAAGTATCAATTAAAGAATATATGAATATATTTTTAATAAATTGCTGTTTTTCAATAAATTAAATGTACATTTGAAAATAATTAAATTACAATATAATGCAACAAGGAACAGTAAAGTTTTTCAATGAGACAAAAGGTTTTGGATTTATCGTGCCAGCTAATGGCGATAGCGAAATCTTTGTACACTCTTCAGGCTTAATCGATAGCATTCGTGAGAATGATTCAGTAAGCTATGACGTTGAGCAAGGTAAAAAAGGCTTAAACGCAATTAATGTTAAGATCAGTTAATCAACTCATTTTATAAATTAAAGAAAAGCATCCCTTAAAAGGATGCTTTTTTTGTTTCCAATCATTTTGTTCTGAGTCATTAATGAACCTGTTCAAATAAGCCTTTATCGTTTCTTTTTAATAAAATTTAAATAAACGGATAATAATACTGCTGCGATAAAGCATGAAGCTGTGGCAATATCAACAAATGTGGAAGATACATCCCCCCCGGTCACTTTATCGACAAAATACTTTATGAAAGAGTTTGGTAAATTGGTTTCGCCCAGCTTTTCCTTTAGTTGCCACTGCCAATCAGTTATTGGGCAATAACCGAGTCCAAACCAAATACCTAATATCAGCCATGAGCCGGCTGTTAATAGTACAAAAACAAAATGAAGTGCTCTTGTCTTTCTCCAAATCCACCCTACCAGGTTAAATCCAATAATGATTAAGTGTAATGCTGTAAAAAACCAATCCAGAAACAAGTACATACGATATAGTTAAGTCTAAACAAATGTGTCCTACTGAGTCTCTTTTTCCACACTAAATTCCATAATTGCAGGTATCTTTCTAATGATGACTTGATKGKGCCTCCATTAATAAGGTTTTTTGAAAAATTGTAGCCCAAAACATTATGAATAAGTGCAAAAAGCATAGATACAACGAGTAATATATTGATTGCAATGGGCTTTTGATCGCCGTCAAACATGGTATAATAGCAAAGCAAAAATACCGACCATCCGATTATCTCTATTGTAAATTGCTTTCTGATGCCCTTAAGCACCGGGTGTTTGCTTTCGATAAGCATTGAGCTCAGTTCTTTATTCGTTTTAACTGGCGTTTGTACAGCATTCCATGCTAATTTAAGTGGATCAGTTTCCATAATTATCTGATTAAAAGTTTTTGGATTTTGAGTTTTATTCGATTGAGCTTAACCCCTACGTTGTTTTCATTTATGCCAATTATTTCAGCAATTTGCCTATAACTAAGGTCGTCAAGGTAAAGGGCAACAATAGCCCTTTCACTTTCGTTAAGTTGTTTTAACGTTGCAAACAAGCTTTCTTGCCGAATGGCATATTCTTCATCTACCTCGTCATCAGGCAAATCCGGCAACACTTGATGATATTCAACATCAAGTCTTTTTTTCCGAAACGAAGCAATTGCGGTATTGAGCGCAATACGGTACATCCATGTACTTACCTTTGCTTCCCTTTTAAATGAAGGAAAGGACTTCCATAGTTGATAGGTGATTTCCTGAAAAAGATCTTCCCGATCTTCCTTACTATCACGATATAATCTGCAAATCTTATGGATGATACCCTGATGTTCCTGAATCAGTACTAAAAAGGGCTGCTCATCCATAGATTAATAATTAAATACATATTTCTTCAATTTCTCAATAGGTTGCAGAAACCGAAGAAAACTTACATTATCCGTAGAATCAATACATCTTATACTCAAAAGTATATCTAAAGGTTCCTGCACTTTCGCCAGATTCAAATGTAGCCTCCGTTAACAAAGTTACAGGAAAGTCATCATCATCGTAAGTGAATGTATTTTTTTGCCGAAGTTCCGCGCCGTTTGGATACTTTATAACTGAAGCAAGCAAATCATTAGGTGAAAACCTGTCAAAGGTCTCTATTCCATTTATGTATTTTAATCGTGAATTAAAATACATGCTTTTTTTAGTTCCAAAAGTAGATTCCTTTATGATAAATACATCCGATTGACTATCATACCCGACAATATTATCT
>NZ_JBFTIZ010000366.1:0-3877 GCF_056395165.1 Pedobacter sp. 10L46_2 | reverse complement strand
ACCCTGGTGCCATCTGGTAATGTGATTTGGTATTGCCCGCCGCGTGGGGTGGTAACTGTTATTTTTTCTGTGCTATTCAAGAGATCTCTTCTGTCGTCGAGATGACGGGGGCTGGTTTGAGAAGATGGCGAATTGTTAGAGATGACTGCAGTGTTATCATTATACTTTAAACTTGAGCCATCAACTACTACACCGGTCTTTGCTTGACTTAAGTGTATCGTTTTGCCATCGGCAAAAGTTAATGTTGCCTTGTTTGTGCCTGGAAGAATATCGTTTTTAGCGAGTGGTAGGTTGACGTCGTTCTGCAAAGAGCCATGATGTTTGCCCTGAGGACTGTTAAAAAACATCCACACTAACCCTAAAATTGCAAAAGCCAGTACAGCTACGCGAATAAGTAAATCTGATAACTTTTTGGGTCTACTGCTCTGTTCTCTAATCTTCATCAGCGTAGTTCCCAAATCAAAATTTAATTTATGGAAGTATATATTCTTTCCGTTATCCAGATGATTTAAAAAATCTGTGATTTCGTCTTTAGAAATGTCGGCAATAAACCGATTACCTTCATAAACGGGCAAAATATCTACGTCATTTTCACGCATTATAGATAGCGCCTCAAAAACCAATTGTTTTGAATCTAGTTTAATAATATACAGTTTAGTTATCTCTATTTGTCTTATCCCATAAAGCTGATTGCCAACGGTAGTCGCTCTCATTAGGGATTAAAGAAACAAATAATAATTCAATTAAAACGTGAACATAAACTACAGTATCTAAAGAATAACAAAAAATGTTATTTGACGACTAAATATTAAAGATATGCGAAATATCTATAGTTAGAAAAAATCTGATTAAAGGTTAGTTATTTGTATTACTGTAATTATCAATAAACCATTTTAATGCAGGATTTCTATTGGTTTGTTTGTAAGCTACAACAACTTCGGTATTTACAGGAATATTTTCCAACTCAATAAATGAAACTTTTAAATATTCATATTGTTTTTTGAGCGATAGGGGTAATATAGACACACCAAGTCCTGCTTCTACTAATTGTAATATAGAGTGGACATTATTAGCTTCATGAGTAATATCGGGCGTAAATTGCATCCGTTTGCAAATTTCAATTAGTTTATTGTTATAATGAGGTGCAAATTCCTTATTAAAAAAAATAAATGGGCTCTTTTTTAAAAAGTCAGCCAGTTCCTTATTTGTGCTGAACTTTTTTGCTGAAAAGGGAATAACAACTACAAAAGGATCAAAAAATAAGGTTTTAATAATTAATTTTTCGGAAAGAATAGGTGCTCTTAAAATACCTACATCTAATTTCCCTTGCTCCAATGCTTCAATTTGGGTTATTGTTGGCAGTTCAAATAAACCTGTTTTTATATACGGGAATTCTTCGCGCATTGCCTTTAAAATTTCTGCCAGATAGGATTGATAGACCGAACTTATATACCCGATCTTTAATTCACCGCTAAGGCTTAAATGGATTTGCCGAACTATATTTTTACTTTCTTCCAGTCTTGCAAAAATAGCATCCACTTCAGTTTTGAAATACTTTCCAGCATCTGTTAAAGCAACGCGTTTGTTGTCGCGCGTAAATAACTGCACTTCTAATTTCTCTTCCAATTCTTTAATCTGACGACTTAATGGAGGCTGAGAAATAAAAAGTTTTGTTGCGGCTTTTGTAAAATGCAATTCTTCTGCAACAGTTTTAAAATATAAAAGATGTCTGAGTTCCATATTTATAATACCTATTGGGTATCGTGAATTGATAAAATTGATATTTTTCAAATATGATAAAAGGAGTTAGGTTTGACAAATGAAAAATTTAAAATATGAAAACAGAATATTTAAAAAAGGCCACTAACGACGAAATTAAGGCAAGGTTCGATAATGATGTTGAACGCTTTTCAAATCTTGAAGTGGGTCAGCAAACAACCATTGACGCCCCACTTACCATGGAGTTATGTACAGAGGCAGCAAAATACATTAATCCACATGCAAAAGAATTACTGGATATAGGTTGCGGTGCGGGTAATTATACCTTAAAAATGCTAAGCAAAATTCCTGAATTGAATTGTACACTGAATGATTTGAGCATGCCAATGTTAGAACGGGCAAAAGAAAGGGTATCTGCAAAAACTAATGGTAAGGTAAATGTGATACAAGATGATATGCGTAATCTTGATTTACCAGATAATCACTTTGATGTGGTGTTGGCTGCCGCCACATTCCATCATTTACGTACTGATGCCGACTGGGAACTTGTTTTTACTAAATTATACATTGCATTGAAACCAGGTGGTAGTATTTGGATTTCTGACTTAATTACCCATGACTGTGAATTGATAAATAAGCTTTTTCAGGATAAGTACAGGGCATACCTTGAAACTTTGGGCGGACCTGAATATGCACAAAAAGTATTTGATTATATTGCTTACGAGGATACACCGCGTTCCTTAAGCTATCAGCTCGCTTTGTTAAGTAAAGTTGGGTTCAAAGAGATTGAAATACTGCATAAGAATTCTTATTTCGCAGCATTTGGAGCAATAAAGTAAGGTCAGTTGAACAATAAATTTCTGGAATTCATTATTTTTATATCACTCCCGAAAGAAAATAATAATTAAAACGTTTGTTATTTTATGACAACCCAGACGAAAATCCCTATTGATGTAGTTCATTTGCTACCTGTTCTTGATAAGAAACTGCTTGATTTACTGAAATCACTTAAACCCGGAGATTGGCAAAAACAGACTATTGCAAAACTTTGGACAGTTAAGGATGTAGCTGCACATTTGCTAGACGGTAATATTCGCGTGCTTTCCATTCTTCGTGATCATCACTTCGGTGAACATCCAGAAGGAAATTCTTATCAGGACTTGGTTGATTTCCTGAACAGACTTAATGCTGACTGGGTAAAGGCTATGAAAAGAGTAAGTCCGGAAATGCTTATTTTTCTTCTTGAAATAACCGGTCAGCAATTTTGTGACTATCTTAAATCTTTGAATCCTTTGGATAAATCTGTCTTAGCAGTTGGCTGGACTGGTGAATCAGAAAGTAAAAACTGGACAGAAATATCGCGTCAGTATACAGAAAAGTGGCTACATCAACAGCAAATAAGAGCTGCTGTAAATAAACCAGATCTAATGACGCCTGAGCTTTATTATCCCTTTATTGATATTTTTATGCTTGCTCTTCCACACACATACAGATCAATAACCGCAGATGACGGGTCAATTGTAAAGGTTACTGTTACAACGGACGTTGGTGGTTCGTGGTATTTGCTTCGTACTGAGAATAAATGGATATTGACAAAAAAACAAACAGAAACACCAACAACTGAAATTATTATTGATCCTGAAACCTCATGGAAGCTATTTTCAAAAAGCTTGCGACCAGAACAAGTAAAAGACAAAGTGAAAATTAGTGGTAATCAGGAGCTTGGGCTAATTGCGCTGACAATGCTTTCTGTTATGGCTTAAGAATTTATTTTAAGTATCAGATATTAAGGCAATTATTTTGTCTGTAAAAAACAGAAGTACACTTAGATATGATTACTCCGGGTGCAATTCCCGAAAACGGAATATGCTTAAATCCATTTTCAATTAAAAAGGAAACCCCCTCTGCATATTGATCTCTTTCTGAATCATCTAATACCACCACGCCTTCTTCTGTTAAAGATTCGAGAGCCTGTTTACAGCAGTTTACCCTATCTCTTCCATCCACAATGATTACGTCAAATTTCTTTCCGGTATTAGCTGCACTCCTGCAGTAATCTCCGTTGGGAACAAGCTCACAAAAAATCAGATGGACATTATTTAGGTTGGAGGCTTTATTTGTYTTAAACCATATTTTATCATGTTCAACAGAATAAACC
>NZ_JBFTIZ010000365.1:0-6272 GCF_056395165.1 Pedobacter sp. 10L46_2 | reverse complement strand
GTGATAAAGCTAAGGGGCAGTCGATTAACTGGATAAATGTAAATACGGATCCTGATACCTGGAGGGTAGATAAAGATCTGCTCATTTGCAAAGGCAAGCCCATTGGCGTTATGCGCTCAGAAAAGCTATATGAGAATTTTATACTACAGGTTGAGTGGAAGCACATGGAAGCTGGCGGAAATTCGGGAGTATTTGTATGGAGTGATGCAAAACCGGGAGCGGAAAATCGACTGCCTGGTGGCGTAGAAGTGCAGATGCTTGAACTTGACTGGGTAAACCAGAATATTACTAATGGTGAAAAGCCACCTATTGCATATGTTCATGGCGAACTTTTTGGGGTTGGGGGTGTACAAACAGTTCCGGATAATCCAAGGGGCGAACGCAGTAAATCTGTAGAGAATCGTTGCAAAGGAAAAGGCGAATGGAATAGTTATACAGTTGTTTGTGTGGATGGAACCATCAAATTATCGGTAAATGGCAAGTTTGTAAATGGGATAAGTAAATCAACCGTAAAGAAGGGGTACCTGTGTTTAGAATCTGAGGGTGCTGAGATTCATTTTCGTAACTTAAAAATAACTGAATTATAATTGATATTGGGTTATAGTATTGAAAAAAAATCCCAATTTCGTAAGTTGAAAATGAAAAATTCAGATACTCAGGGTCCAAAACAGAAAACGAAGCAGGGTCAAAGCATTTTTAGTTTGCTTAAACCGTATTCAGGCCTGATTATGCTGCTCATCTTGTTTGCATTGCTCAGCAATGGTCTCAACCTTTGGATACCAAAACTTATTGGTAGCGGTATAGATGCATACAGTGCAGGCAAATTTTCATATAAAACCATTGCTACTGAATTTATAGTTGTAGTGCTCATTATCTTTCTATTTAGTTTCCTGCAAAGTTTAATGCAAACCTATGCCTCAGAAAAGGTAGCAAGGGACTTAAGAACCCGGTTAGCCGATAAAATATCCCGACAAAGCTTTGCTTATATACAAACCACGAACCCATCCCGTTTACTTACTAATCTTACTTCCGATGTAGATTCTATAAAATTGTTTGTATCGCAGGCCATTGTTTCTATCGTATCCTCCTTGTTCATCATTATTGGCGCAAGTATCTTACTGCTTAGCATCAACTGGAAACTTGGCTTAATTGTCATGGCCATCATTCCAATTATTGGAGGTACGTTTTTTATTGTATTGGGTAAAGTACGGGTGCTATTCAAAAAAAGCAGGGAAGTAATAGACTGGTTAAATAAAGTAATTAATGAAAGTATCCTTGGGGCTATGTTAATTCGCGTAATTAATTCGCAGCAACTGGAATATGATAAGTTTTTTGAGGCGAGTAATAAGGCCAAAGATATTGGACTTTCAATTCTGAGGTTATTTGCCTGGCTAATCCCCATAATTGTATTTACAGCAAATATGGCGGGTTTAATGATTCTGGTTCTGGGTGGACATTATGTAATTAACGGCAGAATGAGCTTGGGTGATTTTGCTGCTTTTAACAGTTATCTGGCACTGCTAATTTTCCCGATTCTTATCATAGGTTTTATGAGTAATGTAATTGCTCAGGCTACTGCTTCATACGGCAGGATCAGCGAAATGCTGGAAAGACCAGATACTATTGAAACAGGTCAGCTGGCAGCTAATTTAACCGGAGCTATAGAAATGAAGGATGTAAATGTTAATTACGGTGAAAAGCCTGTATTAAAGCATATCGATTTCTCTGTACGACCAGGATCAAGGACTGCGGTAATTGGACCAACAGCAGCAGGTAAAACACAACTGCTCTATTTGCTTAGTGGTTTAATTAAGCCAGATAGCGGTGTATTAACATTCAACGGACATCAAATAGATGAATATAAAAGTGAATCTTTTTACCAAAAGTTAGGCTTTGTTTTTCAGGATAGTATCCTGTTCAATATGAGCATCCGCGAAAATATAACTTTTAGTGAAACGGTAACAGACGAATCTTTACAAAGGGCAATTGAAACCGCAGAACTAAAAGATTTTATGGAATCATTGCCGGAAGGGTTAAATACCAGCGTTTCCGAAAGGGGATTAAGTCTTTCAGGAGGACAAAAGCAACGGATTATGCTGGCACGTGCATTGGCAATAAATCCAAATGTATTGTTGCTTGATGACTTTACAGCAAGGGTAGATAATCAGACTGAAACCCGCATACTTGAAAATATTCAGCGCAATTACCCTAATTTAACGCTTATATCGGTAACTCAGAAAATAGCTGCGGTTGAGCATTATGAACAGATCATTTTGCTTATGCAGGGCGAAATACTGGCCGCAGGAACCCACAAAGAGCTTATGAATACAAGCCCTGAATACGTACAGATTTTTAATTCACAAAAAAGCACAAGCAACTATGAATTATAATCTGAACAGCATAGCAGAGCAGGAGAAGAAAAGTTCATCCTGGACAGGACTTAAAAACCTGTTGAATCTGGTTGCGGAAGAGAGAAAGCGTATTTTTCTCTCCTTATCGGCAATTCTTGTTAGTGCATCACTTAACCTTCTTGGCCCGTTTTTAATAGGGTATACAATAGATCATTACGTGCAAACCGGAAAATATCATGGTGTTTTGGTATTTGCAGGGATTTTACTAGGGATGTATTCTATCKCTTTTGTGAGCAGTTATTTGCAAACGCAATGGATGGGAGGTGTAGCCCAGCGCGCCATCTTCAAATTAAGAAACGTAATCTTTAATAAAATCCAGCAATTACCTGTAGCCTTCTTTAATGAGAACAAAGCAGGTGATCTGATATCAAGGGTTAATAATGATACGGATAAATTGAGCCAATTCTTTTCTCAGGCCCTAATGCAGTTCATTAGTAGTATCATTACTATGATCGGTTCCGGGGTATTCTTATTATCTATCAATATAAAACTTGGGCTAGCTACCCTGGTACCAGCCTTAGTTATCCTGATTTTTACAAGAAGTGTTTCGCCTTGGGTAAGAAAAAGGAATGCGTTAAGTTTAAAAAGCTCTGGTGGGCTAAGCGCCGAAATACAGGAAAGCCTGAACAACTTTAAGGTGATAATTGCTTTTAACCGAAGAGATTATTTTAGAAAAAAGTTTGATGTAGCCAACCAGCATAATTATAAAACTGCTATGGGTACAGGAATGGCAAACAACATGTTCTTACCTGTATTCGGGTTGTTTTCCGCTTTAGCGCAATTAATTGTGCTGAGTTATGGGATTTATCTGATCTCTGAATCGGAATTTAGTATAGGCCTGCTTGTAAGTTATTTGGCTTATTCTACTAACTTTTATAACCCATTAAGGCAATTGGCTGCTTTGTGGACAAGTTTCCAGGTTGCACTTGCGGGTTGGGATAGGATCTCCCGTATGTTATCTCTCGAAAGTAATCTGGATATTGTTAAGGGTAGTGTTGCAACAGCCTCAGATTCGTTACTTGAATTCAGAAACGTTCATTTTGGATATACCACAAGTAATGAAATACTTCACAATGTGAATTTTAAGCTCGAAAAAGGAAAAACATATGCGCTGGTAGGTCCTACAGGTGGAGGTAAAACCACAACTGCATCCATTATGGCACGTTTGTACGATCCGGTTAGTGGAATGATTCTTTTAGACGGCAAAGACATCAAATCTTATACTCCTGAAGAACGGAGTAAGAAAATTGGATTTATACTTCAGGAACCGTTCTTATTTATGATCGCTTTTATGCGCGCTGTGCTAAGAAAGCCGGATCTGCTAATTCTTGATGAGGCGACAGCAAATATTGATACCATAACAGAAAAACTACTTGGCGAGATATTAGACAAATTGCCACAAGAGACTACTCTGGTAATTATTGCCCACCGTTTAAATACCATCGAGAATGCCGACGAAATCTTCTTTGTAAATAGTGGAGAGGTTACCAGGGCAGGATCATTTCAGGAGGCTATGGATAAGCTTATCCATCATAAAAGAAAAAGTTAGTCTGGATATTGCCAGTAGCTCTACAGATTTTCTTCAAAGTCTGATTTTACTTTTATATCATATTCATACAGTGAAAAATCTGGTTGTAAATGATAAAAGGCGTAAGGGAAATATCTTCGATCTTGCTATTAACACTCTTAAGTTACAGCGGAGGGATATTTTTATGTCAGGCACAGCATAAAAAGGTAGATGATTACATTCAAAAAGCATTGACCAATAGTCCTTTGCTCAAAGATTTTAAGAATCAGCTGCTTTCTGATAAAACGGATAGTGCCATACTAAGAGCCGGATACAGGCCTCAGGTTACTGCCAGTTCTACAGGAAGTTATGCGCCTGTTATTAACGGTTATGGTTATGATAATGCGCTTAGTAATGGCAAAACATTCGATGCGCTGATCACTGCAAACCAGAATATTATCGGTAAAAGTAGACGAGATATTCAGTTAGAAGGAATTATATTACATTCTGATTCAATAAATGCGGCTTCAGAAATCTCCCGGCAAGACATTAAAAAATCTATCACCGAACAATACATAACAACCTATACGGATCAGCAACAAAGAGATTTTTATCTTGAAGTTTATCAGCTCCTGCAAAAAGAAGAAAAGGTGTTAAAAGTACTTGCCCAAAAGAGTGTATACAAACAAGCAGATTACCTTGCATTATAGATACTAGTGTTACCGTATTGCAAGAACCCGTACTAACAGCCACACAGCTTACCGGATTAAGCAATAGCATTTTTATCAAAGGCTATAAAATAGATAGCTTAAAATTATTGAATGATAAAAAGCAGATTGATCTGAATTACAAACCGCAGGCAAGTGTTTATATAAATGGGGGCTACAATTCATCCTTCATCCTACAGCCATATAAAAATTTTGGAACAAGTGTAGGTTTTAGTGTTTCTGTGCCGGTTTATGATGGTGGTCAGCGTAAAATGAAGCATACACAGCTTCAAATACAGGAAAACACGAGGCAAGATTATCTGCAATTTTTTACCCGGCAGTATCAGCAGCAGGTTAATCAGCTTGTTCAACAACTACAAGGCACCCAGGAGCTGCAGGCTAAAATTACCAGGCAAATTAAATTCACTGAGGGCTTGATAAATGTAGACAGCAAATTGCTGCAAACAGGCGACATCACTATCGCAGATTATGTAATAGCCATAAATAATTACCTCAATACCCAATATATGCTTCGGCAGGTTAATATATCCAGGCTTCAGCTAATTAATCAACTAAACTATTGGAACAATTAGTAAACAAAAAGATGAGTAGTAAGCCATATTATACAGTGACATTGGGTTTAGCTTCAATTTGCTTAATTCTGAGTGCATGCAACTCAAGCGCTACATTGGATAATCGTGAGTTGGATAAAACACCCGATCCAAAAACTCCGGTAAGTGTTACCCAGATAAGCCATGCACCATTAAGCGATTATATTGAATTAAATGCAACGGCAACCTTTCAACAGAAAGGGATTATAAAGGCGAGCTCAAATGGCTATTTGCAAACTGTAAATGTAAAAAAAGGCGACTATGTAAAAGGGGGGCAACCATTATTTACGGTGATTACCAAAGAGGCCAGAAGCATAGGGAATGCCATTAATAGCCTTGATCCTAGTTTTAAGTTTACCGGCCTAACCCGAATTACGGCAAATACAGCTGGTTTTGTAGGAGAGGTAAGTCACCAAAAAGGCGATTATGTACAGGAAGGGGAGCAGTTGGCAGTAATCACTAACCTAAATAGTTTTGTTTTTCTTATGGATTTGCCTTATGAACTAACGGGAATCATTAAAAATCAAAAAGCATTACAAGTAACATTACCTGACGGACAAAAGTTAGCTGGCAAAATGGGCCGTTCCCTGCCTTTGGTCGATTCTGCATCGCAAACCCAAAGGGTCATCATTCAAGTAAAAACGCAACAGCTAATTCCAGAAGGGCTTATAGCTAAGGTGAAATTAGTCCGATCAGAATCGCTAAATCCAATTGCTTTGCCCAAAGAATCCATTCTTACTAACGAAACCCAGGATGAATTTTGGGTAATGAAGCTAATGAATGACACTACGGCGGTAAAAGTAAATATTCAGAAGGGGCTGGAAACAGGAAGTTATGTTGAAATAAAATCCCCCTTATTTAAACCTAATGACAGGTTCATTCTTACTGGTAATTACGGTTTACCCGATACGGCTAAAATTATGATCAACCACAAATGAAGAATTTCTTTCTGACTCATAAAAACCCAATTATAATAATTCTGACCATAATTATGTTTGGTGGTGTTATTGCTATTATGTTTGGTGGTGTTATTGCT
>NZ_JBFTIZ010000364.1:0-3901 GCF_056395165.1 Pedobacter sp. 10L46_2 | reverse complement strand
CCTCCAAACAGTATGAGCAGTTCATAAACAATTCACAGCTAGCCCTGGAAAAGAAGTATGAAAGTGGGTGGAAACTCTTTAAACACAAAATCCCTATGTGGATTTTCTTTTTTATCTGCCTCGTAATTATTTACTACTGCATTACTAAAAATCTTTCTCTTATTCCTGTTTTGGGCTTAATAAGTTGTCTCTATATGATGTGTGAATTGGGTATATCCAATTGGATAGGATTCGGGATCTGGTTGATTGTCGGTCTATTTGTCTATTTCTTATATGGCTTTAAGCACAGCAAACTCAGACTTAAAGAAAACAACATATAAATAAAAAAGGCTGCAATTGCAGCCTTTTTTAATACCCTTACTCTCTTAAACTGTAGAAAATATTGCCCAACGATACAATATTTTCAAAATAAAAAAATATTTATTAAAAATAATTCCACAATTTGAGAATATATCTCTACATTTATAATTGTAAAAAACAAATGGTATTCAAGGACTTGATTACCATTTAAATTGCCCTCCTAATTATCCCTATAATTGTCTGGTTGGAAGGCCGACAATAGAGGCTCCTCCCCGGAGCCTTTTTTGTGCAATTAAACCGGAAGCCTGTTAAGCTCTATATCATCAGGAGTTACAAAGATTAATGGAACTTTCTCTACATCCACGTAACTTGAGTCAAGGCCAAAACTTCGCTCTTCGGATAAGCTCAAACGCTTCAACACAAAGTAGTAGTCCATTATTGAGCGCTCATAGAAACTCAGTTTAGAAAACTTAGATAGATGTTTTTCTAAGAGTACAAATCTAAAGTCACCAGCAATCTTATGTTTATTTAAAGACGTATACTGGCTTGTAATATCAACCTCACCATTTTTCACCAGATCTTCAATCACTTTTCGGTATAAAAGATTAACTCTTTGTTCCACCCTAAATCCGAGCTTAAAATCAATACGGATAAGCTTTCCCGGAATCAGGAATTCTACTTTATAATCCCGGGTAAATGGTTCATCAACAACGTCAACATGCACGAGCCAATAAACATCAGCTCGCTTGGGTTCTTTCTGGATAATTGAGTAAATAATCTTTGATTCTATTTCTGTTTTAAAATTGGCACTGGTAAGGTATACCAATTGGGAAGAATATTTTGGAACGGAAATATCACTACTTAGTTCACTTATTATCTCAAAATAATCCTCTATTTCAACATATTTAACAAACCGGTTTTTTATCTTCCTGGCAACATACCAACTCCACATTACAGTAAACAACGCAGATCCAATCAATACCGTTACCCAACCTCCATGGAAAAACTTCGCCATATTTCCTATCAGGAAGGTAAGTTCGAGTAAAATATAAATTACTAAAAAAGTTCCAATTACATATATCGGAACCTTTTTACGCTTCATATAAGCTGCAATCAATATCGTAGTAGAAAGAAAGGTTAGGTTTATAGCCAAACCATAAGCGCCTTCCATTGCCCCTGAGCTTTTAAATATCAATACAATTCCGATACAGCCCGCCCAAAGAATCCAGTTAATAGAAGGAACATAAATCTGTCCCTTTTGATTACTTGGATAATTGATTCTAACTTTTGGCCAAAGATTTAACCTTACTGCTTCAGATATTAAAGTAAAAGAACCAGTAATCATCGCCTGACTGGCAATCACCGCTGCGCAAGTTGCAAGTGCAACCATAAACAACAGATATTCGGATGGTACTATTTCAAAGAAGGGATTCAAAGTGGTGTTGTAATTGCCATGTTGCAACACCCAAACACCTTGTCCAAGGTAATTAAAAATCAAGGTTGTTTTTACAAAAACCCAACTAACGCGAATGTTTTTTCTTCCGCAATGCCCCATGTCTGAATACAATGCCTCGGCTCCTGTAGTACATAAAAACACCCCTCCTAATATTAATAAAGCCATCGGATTATTCACCAACAGTTCATAAGCGTAATATGGATTTAATGCTCTTAGAATACTTAAATCCTGCACAACATAAAGAAGACCTAATAATCCAAGTGTGCTAAACCACAGAAACATAACTGGACCAAATAGCTTTCCTACCAAATCAGTCCCGAATTGTTGTATTACAAACAATGCAGTAATGATAGCAAGAACTATAGGAATTACCGATACAGAAGGAAATTTCAATTGCAAGCCTTCAACAGCAGAGGTAACTGTTATACTTGGCGTAATGATACCATCAGCCAACAAAGCACAACCACCTATGATTGCAGGAATAACAAGCCACTTTGCATTTTTACGAACAAGGGAGTATAAAGAAAAAATACCACCCTCACCCTTATTATCCGCTTTTAATGTAATAACAACATACTTTACAGTAGTCTGCAAGGTTAAAGTCCATATGATACAAGACAAAGCACCAAGCACAAGATTTACATCAACATTTTGCCCACCATTAACCACTGAATTAAAAATGGCTTTTAAGGTATAGAGAGGAGAAGTTCCAATATCACCGTATACGATCCCTAAACTTACAAGTAAACCTCCTGCGGTGAGCGCACTTAAATTCTTTTGACTCGACACTTATCTTATTTTGTTTTGGTGGGTAAAATTACAGTAATTCTTATGTAAATGCATTGTTTTCTGATTTTTTTGAACCCCAACATGTGGTATTTACGCCACAACTTTAGGGTCTCCAAACGTTAATACTTGTTAAATATTGTTAAATATTTTTTTATTGAACAAAATGATTGATTTTTTTGTTTTATTATTTATATTTTTGGCAATACCAAACATGAGCAAGAAACACAGAATAGCGCTTCTCTTTCATATCTCCTGCATAATTTGCATGGGTGTCTTTGGCAGCGTTAATGTTTTTGCGCAAAAGTCTGACAGTACAATAAACAGTGCCAGGGCAAAGAGAATTAACAAAACACCACAAATCAAGGTCAACATACCAACGTACAAGCCCAAATACAACTTAGGATTTATACAATATAATGATGTGATCTCTAATGCAAAAGTTGTTCCAACCACTCAAACTAAACAAGATAAAATCCTTACTGTTTTAAAAGTTTATCCTAATCCTGTTGACGATCAGGTAAATTTAATGCTAAGACTTGATCGTGAGTCAAATCTTTCTGTTAAAATTATGGATTTGCTGGGCAATGAAGTTGTAACGCTTTCAAATGAGCGCATTTCCTCTGGGGAACAAACCAAAAGCTATACTATCCCCAATCGTTTAAATCCAGGTATCTATTTTTTAAAAATAGTAGCAGGGTCTGAAACAGTAGTAAAACGCATTTCAGTTTTATAGTCAACATTTAATCAATCTTCCTAATTGTTTCGTCTGTATAGAATGTATAATTTAGCAGCGGTTAGTGTTATTCACAAAACATAATACAAATGAAGGTAATCGCTATAGGCCGTAATTACGCCGCGCATATTAAAGAGCTAAATAACCCAACGCCGGAAAATCCGGTTATATTTCTAAAACCAGATACCGCAGTATTAAAAGACAACAAACCTTTTTATATACCAGATTTTTCTTCAGACATACACTACGAACTTGAAGTGGTTTTGAAAATTTGTAAAGAAGGCAAACATATTTCTGAAAAGTTCGCTCCCAATTATTATGAGGAAATGGGCCTCGGCATAGATTTTACTGCGCGAGATATCCAGACGCTACATAAAGAGAAAGGTTTACCCTGGGAGTTAGCCAAAGCTTTCGACAATTCTGCTGTCATAAGTACTTTTGTTCCTAAAACCCAATTCACAAACATATATGACCTCGACTTCGAGCTAAAAATCAACAATGAGACCAGGCAAATTGGCAATACTAAAAATATGCTCTTCCCGTTTGAGAGAATAATTGCCTTTGTATCTAAATACATTACATTAAAAAAAGGTGATCTTATTTTTACCGGTACGCCGGAAGGC
>NZ_JBFTIZ010000363.1:0-6183 GCF_056395165.1 Pedobacter sp. 10L46_2 | reverse complement strand
TATTTAATGTTTTAGTGAAACTTACATTCCCCTTTTTTCCAGCAAGAGTTACCGTAGCTCCCTCAATTGCACTTTGGATTTTATCTATTTCTCCATTAAAGTTAGTTCCATAGGTAACTCCATTTACAGATGTAATTTCATCACCTCTTTTAAAACCAGCTTTGGCTGCAGGAGAATTTGGATAAACTGCGGTCACGAAGATATCATAGTCTGAATTAGACGGCCCAAAATAGCCGAACCTTAATCCAACATCATTACCGTTTCCTTCTAAGTCAACAGATAACATTATACCAGGTATACTTGCAGTAGGATTTTTATCGGCTTTGTCAAAAATATAGGAATACTTTGGATCCGTGCTATTTGTTAAATAATCCGGAGATTTTGATGCCTTAACTATATTAAACAAGTTAGCTTCGTACTTTTCAAGGTTTGTTCCGCCTGTAGCACTATATTGTCGAGGCTCAAAAGCATCGTATGTAGGCAAGGATTCATTCCAGAAATAAACTTCTTTAGCATATAGAAATAAGGAATCATTTGTTAGATCTACCCTATTTGTTGTAGGAGTTTGCTTGGTATTTTGCGAAACCTGCGGTTCCGGATCAGGTGTAGTTTTATTTTTTTTACATGCACTGAATACAATGCAAATCCCCAACACCGAACCAATTACGTAATTTTTTACAAGGCTATTTTTCATTTAAATCATTTTATCACCAACACCCGGTTCGGAGGTATAAACGTAATCAAGATACTAATAGTTTATCAACATTCAAATAATCAACACCTACATTTATAGCACAATCTTCATCTGGTTTTATCTTACCAATCATTAGCACATCTTCTTTCTTCAAACTATGCTTATCTAAAATCAGTTGAATCCCTTCTGGAGAAGGTTTAAGCGCGGTTTCAGCAGCAAAATAAACAGTAAGATAGTTTTCTAATCCATGCCATTCCATTTGCTTAATCTTATTAAGCTGCATCATAGGATCGCCATTTGTGAATATAAATATTTGCTTACGTTCAACAGTGATTTCCTGCAGCAAGCTAAGCATCTCATTAAACATCAACAGCTTTAAGGGCAAACGCGCGCTTAAGAAAAGCAAATCAAAATTTACTTTATACTTTAATGGTATATCAAATTGGGTTGCTGTTTTCTCAAAAATATCCTCATTACCTGTTGCAAGATAAGTTTGCTGCATACTTTTAAGGATTTCATCGGCGCTTATTTGCTCTGCATATTCTATAAATTGAGCAAATAAATAATAAACCTGTAACAAGTAATCCTTTTGTGGATAAAGGACATCATCCAGCTCAAAAACAAATGCTTGCTTGTTGTTTAAATAACGTTCAAATGCCATTAAATATTAGTTAAATGGATGATCTGATCTTTTTCGGGCATTAGCACCTGAATATTAAACTCCTCAAAAAGGATTTTCGATTTTAGTATATCGGCAATCTCAAATTCATGCAAAGGTAAAACAGCATCTACCCCCTCGTTGAGGCAATGATTTAACAAATTATGAGCTATAATTTCATCATTTCGCTCCCCTAAAGAAATGAAATAGTATCGTGCAGATGGAAAAGAAGGCACATCCCCATAATCAGCCAGTACAATATGATCATCTGCAAAAGTTTTAATCAGTTTTAGCGACTGAGCAGATTTCCCTCCCGTTATTAATATCTTCAAAACTTAAATAATTAAACCATCTTTCATTGTAACCACCCTATCGCTAATCTTAGCCAGATCTTCATTATGTGTAACAATCACAAAAGTCTGTTTAAAATTATCTCTAAGGGTAATAAAAAATTGATGTAGTGAGTTGGCGTTTGCCGAATCCAAATTACCGGATGGCTCATCAGCAAGAATAATTGCCGGATTATTTATCAGTGCTCTTGCTACAGCAATACGTTGTTGTTCGCCACCAGATAATTGATTAGGCTTATGGTCTGCCCTATCCTTTAAACCCAAAAGATCAAGGAGCTCAGTTGCCCTTGCTATTGCTTGTTTTGTAGGCACCTTAGCTATAAATGCAGGGATACAGATGTTCTCAAGTGCAGTGAACTCAGGTAAAAGATGATGAAACTGAAAAACAAAACCGATATTCTTATTTCTAAAAACACTTAACAATTCGCCTGAAAGCTTGTTGACCTTAGAACCATTAAGTTCTACCGTGCCATCGTCGGGCTTGTCCAGTGTACCTAGAATATGGAGTAAGGTACTTTTCCCTGCACCCGAAGCACCTATAATACTTACAATTTCGCCTTTAAGTGCAAACTTACAAAAACATAGCACAAGGTTAAACAAATATGATGCAACAAAAAAAACCTAAATTTTTCTTGGAAGTTCAGATTTATCATT
Organism: Pedobacter sp. 10L46_2; assembly: GCF_056395165.1. NCBI lineage: Bacteria > Pseudomonadati > Bacteroidota > Sphingobacteriia > Sphingobacteriales > Sphingobacteriaceae > Pedobacter > Pedobacter sp. 10L46_2. The sequence goes on along the minus strand of NZ_JBFTIZ010000363.1, from coordinate 3,827 downwards.
TAACTTTGAAAAACAAAGTACTTTTAAAATGAGTAACAAGGAAGAACAGCTAAATGCATTGAACGACATCAAAAAAATGATGGATCGTTCATCAAGATTTATTTCTTTAAGTGGGCTATCAGGAGTTTTCGCTGGTTTTACTGCGCTGGTGGGTGCTTACCTTGCTCATTTAGAAATAGCAAATAGTGTAAATGGCACTTATGAATATGGTTTTACTGAGGATGATCTGGAAGCCAATTTAATTAAAATTGGTCTGGGGGTACTCGTTGTTGCGCTTATAGGTGGTTTTCTTCTTACACTTAGACAAACCAGAATAAAAAAGCTTCCATTCTGGGACAGAACCTCTAAAAATCTATTGATCAATTTAGCAATTCCATTATTTGCTGGAGGTTTATTTATTATTGGCCTTCTTCTGGCCCACCCCGGGACATATGGCTTAATAGCACCTTCTTGTTTATTATTTTATGGGTTGGCTTTAATTAATGCCAGTAAGTATACTTATACCGACATTCGCTTTCTCGGTTTCTGCGAAGTTGTACTAGGATTGGTAGCGATGTTTAATATTGGATACGGACTCTATTTCTGGGCTTTTGGTTTTGGTGTACTTCATATTTTTTATGGATTGCTGATGTATTTTAAGTACGAAAGGACTAAATAATGAAGAACCCGATTGGAGCCCTTAACAAGATATTTGATAGTCGGATAAGACTAGGCGTGATGTCTATTTTGATTGTAAACGACAGTATCAGTTTTAATGAACTGAAACAAATGCTGGAACTTACAGATGGCAACCTCGCCTCTCACCTGAACACTTTGGAACAAGCAGAATATTTAAAAGTTCAAAAGTCATTTATTGGAAAAAAAACAAACACTACATATATACTTACAGATCTGGGTAGGCAAGCATTTAAAACTCATTTAGATGCTTTAGAGAAGATGATTAAAAGTCTTTAATTTTTTTTATCTACTTACTTTGAAATGCAAAGCACTTTTGAAAAATAAAAAAATGGAAACAACGTCAATTAATCAAATTACAACCATTGCCAAAGAATGCACTAAATATTCATTTGTTGCAGGATCTGCACTCTTCTTATTGTATTGTCTTACAAAATTCAGCCCCTTAGTTCCAGTAGGTCTCTTATACATCATACTTGCCCTAGTGATCAACTCAATTATCTTTATGAGTTTATTGATTACAATAATCGTTCACCCTGAGCATTGCCTTACACTCTTAAAAACAGCAGTTGTTATGCTATTTAACCTCCCTGTAGCTTTTGCATACATGTGGATAGTTACAAATCATCTTTAATCTAAAAACAATCTACACTCACATGAAACAGCGGATAGACCTACAGCTCCTTGCAGCAATTGGCGGCGGCATTCTTTTCAACTTTCTTTTCTGGATGGAGAAACAAGCCCTTAACCTACTTATTTACACACTTTTTTTAATCATCATAACTTTACTGGATCGGGAAAAGTCTAAAACTAAAAAGTACTACATTTTTGCTGGCAGTCATCTTCTGGCTGCAATAATGGTAGTTGTCAATCAATCAGATCTTAATATCATCACCTGGTATATCACTTTTGCGGTTATGATAGGCTTAATTCATTTCCCTTTATTACGGAATATTTTTACCGTATTGCTCGCCGCATTTTTACAGATTATTACGGCCCCGATAAATCTTTTAAAAAAAATAATGGCCATTCACTTTGGGGACCTTTCTTTTAAGCCTGTCTTAAAAATCGTGAAGTACACTATTATCCCCTTTTTCGCCATCATGCTGTTTAGCATACTTTATAGTGAGGCTAATACTGTTTTTGCCAATTACCTTAATCGGATTACTTCTGGTATAACCACATTTATAAACAACATGGTTGTTTTCCTATTTCCAGAATTAAGCTTTGAACGCTTCATACACATTGTTCTGGGAATTGTGTTGAGCGCAGGAGCTTTTATCAGTTTAAAAAGGCTTGAACTTGAAAAAATTGAAGCTGGTTTTGGTGAGCAGTTAGTACGAGAACACAGGAATAAAACAAGCAACTCAATTGCCTATATGTTGATCGAAGTTTTTGCCGAAGGTTTGTTGAAACGGATGATGGCTTTAAAAACTGAGAATATCATCGGTATTATTTCATTTACAGCCTTAAACCTTCTATTGCTTTCATTAAACACCATCGACATAACTACATTATGGCTGGGTAAAAATATTGAATCGAATGGGGCTAAATATTCAGATGCGCTTCATGATGGCACAAATGTATTAATAGTAAGTATTGTGATAGCTATGATGATTATTGTATATTTTTTTAGAGGAAATCTAAATTTCTACAGTAAAAACAAAACGATCAGATTACTGACCTATTTATGGATATTTCAGAATATTTTTCTGGTATGTTCTGTCTTACTCAGAGATTACCAGTACGTAAGTGCTCTTGGATTAACCTACAAACGAATTGGTGTATTCGTTTTCTTATTGCTTTGCACAATAGGTCTGGTTACTGTTTACATCAAGGTCGCTCAGCAAAAAACCTTCTTTTATCTGTGTAAAATAAATGGTCGCATTTGGTATATCTTACTACTTGTTTTTGGATTTGTAAACTGGGATGTTTTGATTGTGAACTACAACATTAACAACAGAGCCTCCATTAACTTAGATCTTGATCATTTAACCGATTTGTCTGACAAGACCCTCCCCCTTTTAAATACGAATAAGATTATACTTAGAAAATATTTGAGCACCTCAAATTATGCTTATAAATGGAGCAACGACACAACTGACCTCAGTAACAAACGAATAACTCCAACGAATACAGAACAGATCCTGGCCTTTGAAAAGGATTTAGCTCAACGAAACAACACATTCAAAACAAAATACAACGAGACATCCTGGTTGTCATGGAACTACCGTGATTGGCAAACAATGCAATTTTTACTTAAAAACCATTTATAATCTTAAAACCTGGTGTATGCACAACTCATCGTATTGGATAAACTATTTTAACCAAAACCTAAAGAACAAAAGAATTGACTGGAGTATCAGTCCGAATTTAAGCCAACTGGAAAAAAACAACATTTTAAGCTCTTTACAGGCCTGGCAACTGGGAGAAACATCTGAGGGAACGAATCTGGTAAATGCTGCAACCAAACATGCAAAAAAGCTAAATGATCCTTATTATACAGATGCCATTAAGCTATTTATTAAAGAAGAGCAAAAGCATGGTAATAATTTGGGTCGTTATATTGATCTAATTGGCGAGCAAAGAATAAAAAAGGATTGGGGTGATAGCTTATTTAGAAAAATAAGGGGACTAAATACAGACATGGAGTTTTGGACCATAGCAGTAATTACCGTAGAAAGCGCGGCCCAGATATTTTACCAATGTTTAAAGGATGCAACGAACTGCAAATTACTTAAACAAATAAGTACAGATATTTTAATCGACGAAGCGGCTCATATCACTTTTCAAATCGAGAGGCTAAGTTTGATATATAGACAAAAGAGCTTTTTTATGAGAACTATTACGTACTATTTTTACACAGTTTTCTATTTTTCAACAGCGATGGTAGTCTGGCTGGCGCATAGAAGATTATTTAATGCCGGCGGGGTTCACTTTGGCACTTATTGGATCAAGATGAAACTCAAATTTAAAAAGACCATTAAAAAATTAAAACCCGAAAGAGAAAATATAAACGCTGAAAATACCTTTAGCCATTTGTTATAAAGCTTTTGAAATTGTAGATTTGAACAAATTTTTTCAGCATAATGAATATCCACGAATATCAAGGTAAAGAAATACTTAAAAGTTTTGGAGTAGCCGTACAAGAA
>NZ_JBFTIZ010000362.1:0-3935 GCF_056395165.1 Pedobacter sp. 10L46_2 | reverse complement strand
TTCAATAGATCTCTCCTATCGTCGAGATGACGAAAGCTTTAAGGTAGCGACGGCAGCTTTAAATTAAAATATATAAACATGCAAAAAACAATCAGCATACTAGGATGTGGCTGGTACGGCCTGGCATTAGCAAAACACCTACTCGCCAATGGCTACAACGTAAAAGGATCAACAACCAGTGCCAATAAACTACCAACCCTTCAAACAGAAGGAATAGAACCATATTTAGTCAGTTTTAACGAACCAAGCATAAACTACAACCCTGCATTCTTTAATAGCCACACATTAGTCATCTGTATCCCGCCTAAAAGAAGCAGCGCTGAGCAGGCCAGCTTTCCAGATAAAATAGCCGAAATCTGCAAGGCAGCAGACAACAGTGTCAAAAACATACTATTTATAAGCTCCACCTCAGTATATGGCGATCGTAATACCGAATTATCAGAAACTGATGAACCAGATCCCGATACCCCATCCGGTAAAGCAATGAAACAAGCCGAGACCATCCTCAAAAACCATCCATCTTTCAAAACAACTATACTCAGGTTCGGTGGACTCATTGGCCCTGGTCGCGATCCGGGCAAGTTCTTCGCAGGCAAAATAAATTCCCCAAATGGGCAATCCCCAATAAATCTAATTCATTTAACAGATTGCGTTGGCATCAGCACCCATATCATAGAAACAGAAAGTTTCGGGTACACATTCAATGCCTGCACAGCCCACCATCCAGAAAAGCAAGCGTTTTATACACAAGCAGCCATCAACTCCGGGCTGGTGCCACCAACATTCATAAACGAACTTACCAGTTGGAAAATAATTAACTCCAATCAATCATCAACAGTATTAAAATATAATTACCAGATAACCAATTGGGTACAGTGGCTGCAAAAAGGTAAATTCTAATTTTAGTTTACGCTTAACTGTTAAAATGATATCTTGCCCTAATTAGGATAACCAAAAACTATGAAATTGACCATTTGGGGAGCAGCTAAACAGGTAACCGGAAGCATGCATCTTTTACAATTAGAAAATTATAATATATTAATTGATTGTGGGCTCGACTATGAAAAAGAAACCTTTCAGGAAGAAAACCAATACTTCCCTTTCGATCCGGCTTCTATAGATGTAGTTATCCTAACCCATGCCCATATAGACCATTCCGGTAACCTGCCAACACTGGTTCGGTTGGGTTTCGAAGGGCAAATCCTAAGCACACCACCAACAGCCGATTTAACCGAATTACTTTTACACGATTCCGTAAATGTATTTATTGGCAAGCAAAACAGACGCCCTAAAGGCCGAAGAGGCGGCAGATCAGGACCTCAGCCCTTATATCTCCAAAAACACGTAAACGACACCATGGACAGGTTTGTTACCATAGCCTTCCACAAAGAGTTCCGTTTAAATGACAATGTCTCATTAACCTTTATCCCCGTTGGGCACTTATTAGGCGCTGCAGCAATAGTTTTAACCCTTCAAGATAAAGGCGTAGAGAAAAAGATTGCCTTTACCGGCGATATAGGCCGTACCAACTACCCGGTTTTAGTGGATCCGGAACCACTACCACAGGTCGATTATCTAGTATCCGAATCCACCTATGGTGGCCGGTTGCACAGTACCGATGTAACCCTGCAAGAAAAGTTAATAGAAACCATAAACGAATCATGCGTTAAATACCCGGGCAGGCTAATCATTCCCGCTTTTAGCATCGGTCGTACACAGGCATTGGTATATTCCCTAAACAAAATCTTTAGCAGCGGACTGCTCCCACCCGTAAAAATATTCGTCGATAGTCCACTTGCTACCATTGCAACAGATATTTACAGAAAACATCACCACCTGTTAAACCAGGAATCTCAAGACTTCTATCGCAAACAAGGCGATGAATTTGAATTTGAGGAACTCTCTTACGTACATGATAAGCGCGAGAGCCAGTCGGTCTCCAATTATCACGAACCATGTATTATCATCTCGTCTGCCGGGATGCTGGAGGGTGGCCGTATTCAGGATCACCTTTATTATAATATACAAAATTATTATTGCACCATCCTATTTATCGGCTATTGCGCCAAAGGAACACTTGGCGACAGGTTATTACGGGGCGATCCAATTGTCCGCTTAAGGAACCGCGATCTCATGGTTTACGCCACCATACAAAAAACAGATCTGTTAAGCGGTCATGGCGATCATAACGACCTGGTTAATACCGTTAAGCAGCAAGATTCCGAAAAACTTAAATCAGTATTTCTGGTTCACGGAGAAATAAAAAGCATGAACATGCTTGGCGAAGCATTAACAGCACTTGGCTACAAAGTTAATTTACCTGAAAAAGGTGAAACTTTCGAGTTATAAAATATCCGTTCGGGCACAAACTGTATTAAATACTATACAAAAATCTTTACGTTTAAACGTTCGTTTCCTTTTTTTGGTATAAATTGAAAGCAAAACTAATCTACTGATTATTAGCACATTCAAATTTAAAATTAGATAAAACTGGCTTTGGCAGGATTATTACAAGCAGATAATCATTCAGTATTAAAATGAAACTGAAGAGAACTCAAATATCTAATTTATAAAAAACATGAAATCAAAAATTACAAAAGCAGCAATGATATTATCCATGGTGGGTCTATCAGCGCAATTATTTGCACAGGAGGCTGACTCTCAATCGTCGGAAAAATTCGCTAAGAAATATTTCCGCACCTGGTCTGTAGGACTTAACGGTGGTATGTTAACGCATTATACCCCTTTCAATAACAGAACTAATGGAAACTTCAATACTCCTTACGAATCTTGGGGTTACGGTGGTTACATCAAAAAACAAATAGTACCGGGATTTGGTATCCAGGCCGATTTCCTTGCAGGTAAAGTTAAAGGTGCCAACGTTATTGCCGGTACTAAATCAACTTTCGAATCTAGAATCGACTGGTCGGCAGCTGTTAGTGGTAACTTTACTATCGCCAACATGAGCTTAAACCAAAAACGTAATTTCCTTTCACCATATGCAACAATTGGTGCGGGTTACATGTCATCTGCAGCAACAACCGATCATCCGGGCGGTGCAAGCACAGGATATGATCAAAATTGGTTTGTTCCAATTGGAGCAGGTTTCAAATTGGGCGTATCAAAAGGTGTTAACATCGATTTAGGCTACACAGTTAGCTTCATGAAATCAAATAACTTTGATGGGGTAACAGCTGGTGCTAACGACAGATTCTCATATGCTCACGCAGGTATCGAGATTGCTTTAGGCAGAAAAGGAACTTCTCAATTACAAAACTTCAGCCCTATCGCTGCTATCCGCGAAGAAAGTGCTGCTGAAAGTGCAGAATTAAGAAGAGCATTATCAACTGCTGAAGAAAACGCAAGAAGAGACAAAGAAGCATTAGAAGCTCAATTAGGTGATGATGATGGAGATGGTGTAGCTAACAAATTCGACAAATGTGCTGGCACTCCTGCAAACACAGTGGTAGATGGTGCTGGATGTCCATTAAAAGCTCCTGCTCAGATCATCAAAGAAAAAGTAATTGTTACTGAGGCTGACCGTAGAGTTGTTGACGAAGCAATCAAAAACTTAGAGTTCGATTTAGGTAAATCAACTATACGTTCTACTTCATATGCAACTTTAAATAAAGTAGCTGAATTACTAGTAGCTAAAGACTTTAGCTTGAAATTAGCTGGTCACACAGATAACACTGGTTCAATGGCGTTAAACTTACGTTTATCTAAAGACAGAGCAGAAGCTATCAAAACTTATTTGGTATCACAAGGTGCAAACGCTTCACGTATCGAAGCAACAGGTTACGGTCCAAACCAACCTATCGCATCTAACAAAACTGCTGATGGTCGTCAGAAAAACCGTAGAGTTGAATTTACTTTATACTAGTATCTCACTAGTCTAAGTACCTCACTAGTTTGTCTAAGTACCTCACTAGTTT
>NZ_JBFTIZ010000361.1:0-3938 GCF_056395165.1 Pedobacter sp. 10L46_2 | reverse complement strand
TATCAGGAAGATCTAACATAATCAGATGATTGTATTTTACGTTGTGCTTCGCTAACCAAGCCTCTGTTAACGCTCTGTACTTTTCTAACCTATTGGTAACTAAATAACCTATGGTTTTACTTGGTCTAAAAAATGGTTCTACATTTTCTAAAAAATGTTCATACTTAGGCCCATCATCATTTTCTTCTTCTGTTGGATCTATGCACAATACGCCGTCGATGTCAAAACAACAATTTTCAAGTAGATCATGATGCATCATATTCCATTCAAAAATTCTTGGTCCTGGGCATATTTCAAAGTAAAAGTCAATATTATCTTTGGTCTCTTCTACAGCATATACAGCTGTATATAGCACTTTCTTTTCCGGATAAAGTCCTTTAAGCTTATTTTTAACGTTAATTATGGAGCTGCCAKACCAAATACTATCCTCAACAATAAGTACATTTTTATATTCACTAAAAGGCTTGATATACGATTTTAATCGCTCTCCTGATTGAAGGATTCTTCCATTAACATATCCTTCTACGTCAGTAAAGGGAAGATTTAAATGCAGGGCCAGCAAATTAGCCGCAAGCAATCCACTTCTGGGAACCCCCACAATTAAATCTATCTCCAAAGGTACTTTAGAAAGATTAGTAGTAATTGCATGATTTAAATCTTCAATTGATCTGTAGTTCATTTTTTAGATTATTTAAGCTTTTAATTTATTCTTATTAATTAGGAACTGACCAATCTCAAGAATCCTATTCATTTTATTTCTCGTAAACTTTGTCAGAAACCATAGTCCTATATAAATAATGGCTCCTGCAAGAAAACCAATTATACAAATCAGAAACGAATTGGTCCCCGCTAGGTTTGCTCTTACAAAAAACATACCTGCACCACTAATTAGCGCAAACACCGCAGGCAGGCAAATTTCCTCTAGAAATTGTAAAATTGAAAGATGCGAATCCTTTAAACTATAAAGCAGCAAGGGAATAAACAACGCGTAAGTTACAATTGCATACGATATGGCAATACCTGTGGTGCCCCAATTTATTCCAATACAGAATCCGGCTACAACTAAAGTAGAGTTAATAATACCTAAGTAAAAGTATTTTTTTGCTTTCCCGGTAGTTATCAATAGTAATCCCTGAGTACTCGCAACAGGCTGGATAAATGCAGATATAGCTAGCAATTTAAATATAGAAGATGCTGCGATCCATTTATCTCCTAAAACAATAAAGATAATTTCGTGCGAAAAAACTGCAAAATAAATCACAATAGGCATAGAGAAAAATGCCAATGTAAACAGGTACCTGCAAAAAAAATGATTGTATTTCCACTTATCGTTTTGAAGGTTACTTAAAGCCGGCAGCGCAACAGCATTTAGTGGATCCCGTAATTGAGTAATCGGCAAAAGCAACAACTGATAGGCTTTTGAGTACATTCCCAATGCACTTGGCCCCGAGAACTTTCCGATTAAAACATTATCCATGTTTCTGGAAAAATAATTTACCAGATCAAATCCTGTTAAACCAGCGCCAAAAGATACCAATGTTTTTATCCCCTTTGAATTAAAACCAAGTCGAGGCCGCCAATCGCATAAAAACCAGAGTGATATAGTTGAATATATTGGGCTGGAGACTGAGATAGCTACAATTGACCAGTAACCAAATCCTTTCCAAGCTAAAAACATACCAGTAAGTAAACTACCTACAGTGCTTAAAATCTGAATTCTCGACAAAGTTTTAAACTTCATCTGCCTCTTCATTAACGCATTATGCTGAAGAGAAAATCCTGTAATAAAAATACTTGCGGCAAACACAAGAGTCATATTCAGAAGTCGCTCTTCCTTATAAAAGGCAACTAAAAGTGGTGCTAAAAGCGACACAATTAGTGCTATAACAAAACTAACACCGATGCTTATCCAAAAGATGGAGTTCACCTGGTCATCTTTTAGTTCCTTTGTTTGAATAACTGCCGAAGATAAACCTAAGTCTTTAAATACAGTGATAAACCCAGTTATTGTAGTTACCATAGCTACCAAACCGTAATCTCCCGGCACCAATAACCTGGCTAGGATAATGGTAGACAGCATATTTATTCCAAAAGACAATACCTGGCCGGCAACAGTGTTAAAACCACCTGAAATAGAATGCGACTTTAAATCTTGCGTCAGATGGGACGTTTCTAGCCATTTATTATACTGTTTGTCTCGGTTCATCTATGAGCGTAGTAGTTTAGGGTGCTGATTAAAATATAGTAAATCAATATTTATGCTAACATTTAGATCAGCGTTGGATTATTGGTAGTACAAGATCTTATTGATTCATTTAATAATGAAACAACCTTATCCCAACTAAAGCCCTTTGCAAAAGAAATCCTTTCTGAATGCAAGGCAGAATTATCTTCAGACAAGGCCTTAGTTATTAGATCTGCGAACTCTGGCGCATCATTAGCAAGATAAGTATGTTCTGAAAATACTTCTTTCATTGTATTAGTAGACTTTGCAACTACAGGTTTCCCCATCGCAAGATATTCTACTATTTTTAAAGGAAAGTTACCAATAGTAATTTCATTAAGTAACTGTGGATTTATACAAACGGAAAAATATTGCACATAAGAAGGAATATTTTTCTTATCTATTTTACCAAAAAAATGAACATTTTTCATTTCATGTAAAATACTCTTACTAAATTCCTTGTCCTCTTCACCAATTAAAACGAAGTTATATTCTGGTTTTGCAGTTGCTATATTGATGATTAAATCCAGATCAAGTCTTAAAGAGCTTAGCGCCCCAACATAACCTATTATTGGTTTATCCAGATTTTTTAGCCGCGCCGGGATATCATGCAATATATCATTATTAAAAAGCTCAAGATCTACGCCGTTTCCAATGTAAAAACTATTTGGGTTATATTTTTTGGCGCTTCTAACGAAGTCATTGGAGTTACAAATCACAAGATCCGACTTTTTTATCAATTTAGGTTCTAGAGCCTCACCATGTCTTTTCCAATAATCAACACCAAGCGTATAATCCCTATCAAGATATATATATAGGTCTGGCTTCAATAATTCCTTTAAGTAAAAGCTCCTGAATATATCTTTATCATTGATAAGAATAAAGGAGTCAAAGTTTAGCGCCGACAATGCTTGTTTAATGTCCCTGGCAAACCGCCTGTTATTTACATAATTGAAAAGAGAAAATACTTTTGTTGAGGGGATCCAATTAATTGACTCTAACAAGCTATTCGTATTTAATACGTATAGATTATCAGTTAAACTCCTTGTTCCGGTGCCTCCATTTTTTATAAGCTTAATATGCTCTTTTACATAACGGTCGTTGTCCTTTGACAGTAATGTTTTTCTATCAATAGGAGGATTTACGAATAATACTCTGTGCTTTTTTGCCAATTCTTTAGCTAAGCTTGTGGAAGTTGACTCCCGATCTGTATTTATTCGCTGCAAACTGACAAAAACAAAATTCATTAAAATACGCTTTTATATCTATTAATAACTGGTAGATCGATAAGATACAATAAAATTCAAAACAATAAGCTATCCAAAACAAGTCTGTTTTCTACGATTGTTTTTAATATCCATTAAAGATAACCTAAACTAAGTAATACCGCAACTCTTTCTAATAGATAAAGCTTTCACAATTAACAACTTAAATTAGACCCGACAATAATTCATTGCCGCGTTTAATTAATGATATAAGTTCAAGGAAAGTTGAATTTAGGAGAAAGAAATAATAAAAATTGGGGAAAATTTTCCACACAAAACACATATTATTACTGCTCCAAACTATCAAATCAAGCGCTAAATGCTTTTAAGCGTAGAAAAAAAATAAAAAAACTTTCTTTCTCAATAAAAAAAACTATTTTTATTGAGAAAAACATTCCCCATTACAAATATTACGCCACTTATTATAGGATAGGGATTTATAATTAGAC
>NZ_JBFTIZ010000360.1:0-3949 GCF_056395165.1 Pedobacter sp. 10L46_2 | reverse complement strand
CCTGATTGGTCGGTTATTTTATATGTTTGTACAAGGATGTGTTAATTGTGATCGTAAATCTATTTCTAAAAGGTGTAAAAAAGATGCAAATGGCCATACAAAGAGAAAGCAGTGTTTTGTAGTTATAATTGCTTAATTATTAAGGAGATACTCTTAAATGGATTCTAATTCTGTACGGCCGGTAAATCAATCTTTTTTTAAAGCATTAGATCTTTGCTGCCAGAAAATAACAGAAAAGATGGGAGACAAAGCCATTACTGAATGGCGGATTGAAGATTACAATAGATTAAGTAGTCAATTGGGCAAACAAACGGGTGTGTATTTAAGTGTAAATACACTTAAAAGGATATTTGGCCGATTGAAAACTCCCCAACGCTATTTTCCCCAAAAAGCTACCAGAGATGCATTATCGCAATTCATTGGTTATCGCGATTGGCAGGAATTTGAACTGGTTTTCGCAACTTTAAAGATCGAGAATGTTACATCCATCTCTACTGATCAGGAAAATGATATTGAAGTACCTAAAGACACTAAAGTACCGCGACTTGTTGTTGCTATTTTTGCAGCATTGGTTTTGGTTATATTAGCCATTGTCTTCTTTTGGAAAAATACAGCCGAGTCTATGCAGGTAAAACTGGTGTGCGAAAATCCTTTCGGCAGTGTACCACATACCGCTGTATTTAAACTAAACTCAAAGGTTTCTTTTGATGAAAATGAAGAATATCAGGTAGATTTTATGGATGAAGCATTGGTGTCTTCCATTAAGGGTAAAAACAAGATCACAAAATTCTTTAGAAACCCAGGAGTGGTGTATGCAACATTGTTATATCACAATAAGCCAATAGATACAGCCTCGGCCTATATGCAAACCAAGGGCTGGGTAGCCAATTCTGGTAACGATACCTCCAGGGCATTCCCCATTGCAGGGTTAAAATCACTGGATCCAAAAAACATTTATGTATCGCCAAAACAACTCGACTCAGCAGGACTTGACACGCATAAGCCCTTTGTGGTTGGCTTTAGCAACATCAAGCCATCACATATTAACGGAGATAATTTTTCTTTCTCCTGTAAAATATTTGCCGAACAAAGCAGACCAGGCACTCAATGTGTTGAAACTACAATTATCATTTTAGGTGAAAAGCACAGACACCTGTTAAAGTTAAACAGACGGAGCTGTGTGGCTTTCTCTGAATACAAATTTTCGGAAGTCAGGGTATTAGGCTCTGAACAATTTTTGGGCGCCCTCGCTTTTAATCCTGAAAATGGCGGCGAGGTAATGATTAAAGTAGAAAATAAGCAGGCATCAGTCGTTTTAAACGGTAAAAAAGTACTTTTTACTAAATATCAGCGATCAATAGGCAAGGTAATGGGAATTAAGATATTATTTAATGGCATTGGTAAAGCAGTTTCACCTGAGCTACATGATCTGAGTACACATGAAACTTTCTAAAAAAAACCTCGAATCATACATCCATTTGAATTCAAATTATCTTTTAATCAATTAACCTTAAATACTTTACGTATACATTTTTTTGTTTTTGATTTGTACAAACAAATACGCATACTTAAATTAAACAGATTTAACTTTGTTATATATCAAACAAGTATACACATGAGATCTTTTTTTTTCAAAGCACTTATTTTATCCGTAATCTCCTTTTCTGCAAATGCACAAAAGACGCCTGCTCGTGTTCTTATTATTGGATTGGATGGTTTTAGTTCCGAGGGATTTAAAACAGCAAAACATCCTAATCTGGACAAGATGGTCGCTGATGGCGTACTTTCGCTAACTACCAGGCCGGTAATGCCATCCATTACACTTCCAAATTGGACCAGCCACATGACTGGCTCAGGCCCGGAAGAGCATGGAATAACCAGTAATGACTGGACAATGGAAAAACATCCACTTACTCCAATTGCGACAGATAAAGAGGGATATTACCCTTCAATATTTAAGGTTTTGAAGGATGAAGTACCCTCGTCAAAAATTGCCTACTACTATAACTGGAAAGAACTGATCAATCCTATTAATAAAAAATACCTTGATGAGGTTAATTTTGAAGAGAATGATCGTTATCAGGAAAACTATAGCAAAGCATACGATTTTCTATTAAAAAATAAACAAAGCCCTACACTTGTATTTTTATACAGCGTACATACTGATCATGCTGGTCACAGCTTCAAGTGGATGTCTCCTGAATATATTAAGGCTATTGAGGATGCAGATGTTGAAATTGGCATATTGCTGAACAAACTAAAAACAGCTGGAATTTATAAAGATACGCACTTTCTGCTAATTACAGACCATGGTGGCATTAACCAGGGACATGGTGGTGTGTCAATGTCGGAAATGCAGGTGCCATGGGCCATTACCGGACCTCAAATCAGGAAACGTGGTCTGATTACCGAATTCAACAGCAATAAAAATACAGCTTTGGTATTGGCAAAGATTTTTGGAGTAAGCAAGCTACCTGCTGCCTGGACAGGGGTTGTACCAAATGCGATATTTAAGTAGGAATATCTTCTCTGTTACCTTCCTATCCTTCAGCCATGGTTTAGCTCTCCTTGAGGCTTGCTTCAGTATCAACTTCGATGAAGCAAGTCTGAAGCATTCCTCAAGTACAGCTGAGGCAGAGCAAGGGCATTACTATCGTGTGCTATTGACATAGGGTCCMCAATAAGGCTATACTCTTTTAAAATAATTCTTTATTTAGAATAATTATAAATAATGAAAAATTGTTATACCTTTGGTGCAGATCAGCGCCCCGCTGATCTTAGTTTAGTTAGTTAATTTGATAATGTATCAAGTCCTGGTTACCCATGTTAATGGGCATGGGTAATTCAGGCACAAACAAGTAACATGTGCCAGACAAGAGTATTAACAACCAGAGGAAAAACAGTCATCAGCTGCTGCGCTGGATGCAAGATGTATTACATATGGCACCACAACCTTGTGCTCAATTTCCCGGCAATAGGATTTACTTCCTTTAAAGAAGTTGTTGACACGATCTGTTTTGAAAGCAATTCATTGCCTTTCCCTGATGGAGAAGACCGAATAATTTTACATACTCCAAATGATGATATCAGTTTTACTTTTGATCCAGAAGAGCTGGAAGACTTTAGGGCAGCACTTTCAGAAGCAACATATATGAATGAAGTTTATATGTTGATGGAAAGAGATACAGGACATTAACCATGTTATCCTCTGCTTAACACCTGATTTTTCAGAAGAGAAGGAACCAATCCGTATTTCTTTTTAAAAGCAAAGGAGAAATGCGACAAGTCCTCGAATCCAAGATCAATATAAATATCAGTAGGTTTCTTTCCCTTTCTTTCTATCAGAAAGTAAGCTTCTTCCAGGCGTTTCTTAACCAGCCATCGGCTAGGCGTGTCATGGAAAATATCTTTAAAATCCCTTTTAAATGCAGAGATACTTCTTCCTGTAAGGTAAGCAAAACGTTCAATGCTTACATTGAATTTATAATTGCGATTCATAAATTCTTCGAGGTTTATTTTTTCCGGATGTCCAAAATCAAAGAAAATAGGATACAACTCAGGTTGCTTTTGCAAAAGGATCAATAGAAGTTCTTCTCTTTTGATATTGGAAAATTTCTCGTCTATTTTACCCTCATCATTGTAATAAGCAGAAAGTGAACTGATGAAATTGGTGATCATAGAATCCTTTTTTAAAAGGATAAAGGCATCTTCTTCCTCAGAAGTACTTATTTTGATTTGGTGCTTATCCTGAAAGGTTTTCAGGAAAGCTTTGTCAAAAATCACCACTACTTTCTCAAAGTCTCCATTGTATTTTTGCTTGTGATACCTGGCCAGATGATTTTTTTTGACAATGCAAGATTCTCCTGATTTCAGTTCATATTTTTTACTGCCGTCGTATCCTGTTATCAAACCTTTGGCCAAAAACAAAAAGAAATGCTCAGGGACGAAC
>NZ_JBFTIZ010000359.1:0-3952 GCF_056395165.1 Pedobacter sp. 10L46_2 | reverse complement strand
GAATGATATCTACTTCATTACGGCTTAGTAATACATTAATCTCTTTTGGTGATTTACAAGTGATTACCTGACTAAAATGCTGCTTTAAAAATAATCTTGCACTTAAAAGGATATCATCATCATCATCAATGACTAAAACGGTTGCATCTATCATTGTAATAAAAAATTTGTTAACCAAAAATACTAAAAGTGTTCGATGATGTACATCGAGTGTCCGATTTTGAACATGTTTTGTTTTGTGTTATATTTAATCAGTTGATTTACAGATGTCTAAAAGTTATTTGAGCAGTTGGCATATACTTGGCTTAGCGGTAAGTGTTAAGCGTAGAAAATAAAATGGATAAGAAAATAGAGAAAAAAAGATTCAATAAGAAAACCATCCTTATGCTGGTAGGAGGAGTRATCTTTGTGGGTCTTGTTGCATATGGGTACAGTTTGTCATTAAACAAAGTTTACAATGCCGATCCGGATAAAATCACCATCAATAAAGTACTTTATGGAGATTTTGAAGATGTAGTTTTATTAAATACCAGTGTTGTTCCGTTAACTTCTGTAATTGTCAGTTCTCCTGAAGGTGGTACTGTTGCAGAGATCTTTACTGAAAATGGAGCCAGTGTAGTAAAAGGAACACCTCTTTTAAGAATTACAAATCCCAATGCTTTATCTAGTTATACCTCTAGTGAGACCAGTATAATCGAACAGATCAATCAGCTGCGTAAGCTTAGGTTAGATCTTGAACAAAACCAAAGGGTGATGAGCCAGGATATGATGGATATTGAGAATAGTTTAAGAACGGCAACACGTAAATATAAAATAGACAGTGTATTGTATTCAAAAAAGGTAATCACTTTGCAGGAGTTTAACATATCAAGTCAGGACTATGAATATTATCAAGGTCGTAAAAAAATCCTGAGAGAAGCTGTAAAGCAAGAAAACCAGAGTCGTACGATGCAATTGCAACAAATAGATTTCTCTATAAGCAGAATGAACAAAAGTTTAGAAACCATTAGACAGAATATTGAAAATATGACCATTAAAGCTCCCGTTGCAGGCCGCTTATCATCATATGATCCGGTAACAGGTAAATCATATAATGCTAATGAAATGCTTGGTAAAATTGATGTGTTACAAGGTTATAAATTACAGGCTGGTGTTGATGAATATTACATTAACAGGGTAAAAGAAGGCCAGTCGGCAAACTGTGAATTTAACGGTAAAACCTATCGTTTAACGGTTAAAAAGGTAATCCCTGAGGTAACTGCCGGTCAGTTCCAAATAGAATTGACATTTGATGGTGCATCGCCGGATGGCTTAAGAAGAGGTTTATCGTTGCAGGTAAAACTAACCTTGTCTGATAACAGTAAATCGTTACTTCTGGCACAGGGACAGTTTTTTCAAAGCACTGGCGGGTCATGGGCGTTTGTACTTAAAGACGGGAAAGCAACAAAAAGAAATATAAAGATTGGACGTAAAAACCATCTGTATTATGAAGTACTGGAAGGTTTACAAAAGAATGAGGAAGTAATTACTTCATCTTATGATCAGTTCAATCAGTATGATATAATTGAAGTTAGTAAATAGAAATTAGTTTAGTTTTAGTTTAGTTAGATAGGAAAGGCCTTCTCTGTATCTGTGCGAGGAGCAGAGAAACTTTCCTATTACTAAAATAAAAAAATAGCATATATAAAATAGATTAACACCATAAAAATATAACCATGATAAAAATTGAGAATCTGGAAAAAGTTTACAAAACTGAAGAAATAGAAACAACTGCCTTAAATGGTATTAATCTTCATGTAAAAGAAGGAGAGTTTGTTTCTATAATGGGGCCTTCCGGTTGCGGCAAGTCTACCTTATTAAATGTAATGGGTTTGCTGGATAAACCTGAAAGTGGTAGTTATAAATTTATTGATACTGAGCTTCTGAAACTGAACGATAGAGAGCGTTCTAACTTTAGAAAACGTAATATGGGATTCGTATTCCAGAACTTTAACCTGATTGATGAACTGACAGTTTTTGAAAACATTGAACTGCCGCTGATCTATAACAAAGTTGCCGCGGGCGAACGCAAGCGCCTTGTAAATGAGATTATAGAACGGATGAATATTGTAAACCGAAGCGGACACTTCCCACAACAACTCTCTGGAGGACAGCAACAGCGTGTTGCTGTTGCCAGAGCTTTGGTAACCAAACCTAAACTGGTACTGGCCGATGAGCCTACCGGTAATTTGGACAGTTCACATGGTAATGAAGTAATGGAGTTATTGTGTGAGCTGAACGAAACAGGAACTACCATTGTAATGGTAACGCACTCTTCACATGATGCCAGTTTCTCTAACAGGATCATCAACCTAAAGGATGGACATGTTATTTCTGAAAAAATTAATAAGGGGCGTACAGAGGAATTGATCTAATTCCCTTAATAACTAGGTTACTATGTTTAAACTGAATCTTAAAATAGCATTGCGGAACCTCTGGAAAAACAAGGGATATACCTTTATAAACGTGCTTGGTCTTTCAATTGGAATGGCCAGCTGTATCCTTATTTTTATGTTCATCCGTTTTCAGCTGAGTTTTGATGAGGGATATAAAAATGAAGAAAGGATTTTCAGAGTAGTAACCAATTGGAAGTACAATGCCTTTGATGATTACTCTGCAGGAGTTCCTGTTCCTTTTGCAGCCGCGGCACGAAATGAAATTGCAGGATTTGAAAAGGTTGGCTCGATAGTAAAACGTGGTGGTATTTTGCATGTGAAAGACCAGACAGGAAGAGAGATCATTAAAACACAGGAAGCGGTATATTATGCCGACCCTGATTTTTTTGAAGTTTTTAATGATATCAGATGGCAATATGGCAATCCTCAGCAAGCACTATCTAAGCCTAATACCGTCGTTTTATCCGAAGCATTTGCAATTAAGTTTTTCGGGACAGCAGAACATGCTATTGGCAAAACCATTACATTAGGTGCCAAAACAAACCTTGAGGTAACAGGCGTAATACAGGACATGCCTCAAAATAGCAGTTTTCCGCTTGGGATCGTTATCAGTTATCAGACATACTATGGCCGGAATATCACGAACTGGGATTCTGTTAATTCGAGCTCATCAAGCTATGTTCTTTTAAAAGCCGGAGTGGCCCTTGCTGATATGCAGGTGCCTTTAGATAAGTTTAATAAAAAGTATTATCCGATTCAGAAAATTGCTGGTAATCAAAACAATCAACTTCAGGCATTAAGAGATATTCACTTTAGTACACAGTACGATAATTTCCTTGAATCGACAATTGGTAAAAGCGAAATCTATGGGTTAGCAATAATAGGCCTGTTCCTTATTCTAACAGCATGCATCAATTTTATAAATTTAAGCACTGCTCAATCTGTAAATCGCTCAAAAGAAATTGGTGTTCGCAAGGTTATGGGTAGCAAGCGGAAACAACTTATCGCACAGTTTTTAACCGAAACTTTTGCTCAAAGCTTAATCGCACTGTTAATTGCCTGTGTTATTGCCGAACTGGCAATACCGCCAATGCAAAATCTTTTTAAAGGACAAATTGAATTTAGTCTCTTCAGCCACATGAGCATTTTAGTATTCATGGTGCTTTTGGTTGTTTTTGTAGGTTTTCTTGCTGGCTTTTATCCTGCACTTATCATTTCCAGATTAAACCCTGTGTTGGCCATAAAAAATAAAATTTCTTTAAATGGTGGCAGTTTAAGCCTTCGTAAATTTTTGGTTGTGGTTCAATTTTCAATAACTGTGGTTTTGATTATCGGAACATTGGTAATCATCAGGCAAATGGAATATGTGCAAAAGAAATCTTTAGGCTTTGACCCGAACGCAGTTGCAATGGTTGGCATTTTGACCGATAGCACAAGCAAGACTAAATATAATACGTTTAAAGAACAGATATTGCAGGTTCCTGGGATTGAGTCCCTTAGTTTTTGCCAGTCAGCCC
>NZ_JBFTIZ010000358.1:0-6772 GCF_056395165.1 Pedobacter sp. 10L46_2 | reverse complement strand
GTTCAAGGATATGAAGGATCAATGGGGAGAAAATAATTTCTGGGCTTCCGAACTGGCCTATGATGCAAAGCAGCATAGAATTTATGCCTATTATACTGCGCATAACAGGAAAGTCAAAGGAAACCCGGGCTTGCAGTGTGGTGTAGCCTGGATAGATGCCAATAAAATCGAAACGGGCAAATTCACAGACAATGGTCCTGTAATCATAGAAGATGATTGTGGAGCAATTGACGCTTTCGAATTTCAGGACAAGGGAAAAATTTATGCCTTCTGGAAAAATGACGGAAATGGTTGTGGGAAGGAAAGCTGGATTTGGGTGCAGGAAATCAATGAAAGCCGTACCAAATTGCTGGGTGAGAAAAGAAAAGTATACACAAACAGCCAACCTTGGGAGACCTCTCTGGTAGAAGGTGCTTGTTTTTTCAGAATGGGTGAGTACATCTATAGTTTATATGCGGTAGGAGGGTGTTGTGATGCTAAGTGTAATTATAAGACGGGAATTGCCCGGACAAAAGATCTAGCAGGAGGAAAATGGGAGAAGTATGATAAAAACCCTGTAATGGTTAGCAATGAACGATGGAACTGCCCTGGTCACGGCACTGTGGTTGAATCTGCAGACCACCGATTTTTTATGCTTTATCATGCGTTCAATAAAAACTATGATGTATTTGTAGGCAGAGAAGGTATACTTGAAGAATTAAAAACGGGGCCGGATGGCTGGCCGGTTCTTCATAATGCGACCATTCCAAATCGACCAAAAGCAGAACTGGATTTTTATGACGATTTTAAAAAGGACAATAAACTGAACCTAGCCTGGCAATGGCCATCGAAATTGCCAAAGCCGGATGTGAACTTCAATAAGGGGCTTCATCTGGTATCTACGAACCAGAATCATGAGTTGGGAACATTTTTAGGGCAATATATTAAAACCGTGAATTTCAGCATTAGCACGAAAGTGACGCTTACGGAGGCACAAAGTGGGGTCTGTTTCGCAGGAGCCATTTTCAAAAGTAAGTGGCCAGGTGAGTTAGGAGGAATTGGAATAACAGCTGCTGAAGATGGTATAACAGTATATAATAATCTTGAGGGAAAATACCTTGTACTCAAACAAGTCAAAGAGCAATCTCATGGATTAATTGAATTGAAAATGCAGATCAGCGGAGGTGGAAAACTAATAGATTTCTTTTATAAAAAGCCTCAGTTGGAATGGGTGAAATTCCACACTGCAACATTTGATGCGCCAAAATATGCACCATGGGGAATGGGGTATAGGGCTGGTATTGTAGCTAAAGGTTCAGGTCAGAAAGCGTTTTTCAATTCTTTCGAATTGAAAAATAATTAAAGGGTAATGCCATTTATGGGCCCTTTAACTCTACAACGATCTTTTGTCCTTTGTTTTTAAGGAGTTCGACAGGAAACTTAAATTCCACTCTTTTCAGATTCTCTACTTTCATATCATAGTCTAATGGGGGAGGATTTTCGGAAACCACCATGATCAAGACGCCCTCAGGTTGCTTGATCATAACTTTTAGGTTTTTTCCTTTTTGCTTTAGCAGAACTCCACCTTCTATGATTTCGGCATCTGCCTGGGTCATCATCGCCCAGGTTACGCTTTTTGTCTGTTCAGAAAGCTCCAGTATATCAGTGATTTCAAGGCTTTGGTCTCCCGTCCGTTTAAAATCTCTTTTAGCGCTTTTTAGCTGTCCCTTAAATACCGCAGAAAGGTCAAAACCTGCCTGAGGACGGTTACCTTTTTCTTTATAGTAGCTTAATGGTGCAAAACCCTTGGCCAAGTGCAGTTCATCATTGACCGTCAGCGTACTGTGCCCGAAATTGTTCTTGCTCAGCAGGGTCCAGCGCTTGCTTTGCTGGTTGCTGTCCCATAAGCCATTAACACCTATAGCTTGCTCCAGCTCAAAGTAATTCTGCATCCCCAGATCTACAGACCACCTGACGCCATATAGGTCAAATACAAAAGAACCAGCATCCATGTTGCCATGGTTTAAATTTGCTGCACCGCCTTTGGCCCCAAGAAAATACCCATTGGGATCAGTTTTTCCACCACCAAATACAACAATTGGGTTGATTCCATCACCTTTGTAATTTGCAGGTAATTGATTCACCATAGATTTTTTATGTTTTGCCAGCCAGGCCAGAACCATCCCATTAAATTTGGAACTGTTATAACCGCTGGTATCTGACCTTGCTAGGGCTCCTAGAAATTTTTCCTTATTAAAATAGACATCATTGTTTGTCCTATTTGCAAACCACAACAGCAATTCCTGGTTTTCCAGACCATCATCTCCACTGCTGCCAGAATCAAAATAATTGAAATAAAGCCCACTTGAACCCACCAGTTTCTTCACAAAAAGCGCACTATTGACAAATCCGGATGTGTTGGAAATACCAAAATCCGTTCCAAAAGCGCTTTCAAGTACATTGATAGTGATTAATGTATAACTGGTTCCATAGGACCAGTAAGATGCCCCTTCAGGATAGGCCCCGTCTGGCCCGTATGCCCTCAGTGCTCTTGGAATGTTCTGGATCATTCGGGAAATCAATTGTGCGGCTAAAGCAGGATCCTGATCTGCAATCATTACAGCCGCCGAAGTAATACCGCCATGACATACCTGGTTCCAATTGTTGTCCACTTTTACCCATCCGTTGAATTTTTCATTCAAACTGGGCTCTATGGCTTTGCTGATCAGGGCATCCTTTACCAGTCGTATAGTAGATTCCGGTAGGTCGCCCAGAGTCCAATCCAGCCCAATAGAAACCCCATAGGCCATTTCTCCAACATCCAGAAAATGGCTAGGGTTCCAATCTGAAAAATTGCAAACATTTAGCAATTCGGTATTTACCCGATCCAAGAACCGCTTTTCTTTTGATATGGCATAAACTGCAGCGAGTGTGCCGATTCGTGCAATTGCTTGCCTGGATACTCCAAGCAATCTCCTCCCTTCCAGCTTTCTTTCCAGAACTGCGACATCCAGCAGAGCAACTGCATTTTTATAAAGATATCCATAATAAGCTTTTGCAGTTTCATCCTTTTTTACGACCTTTTTGATCTGCGCTAAACTTTCAGCAGTCAGGATCAGTTTCGGACCGTTATTTCGGAGGTTTTGTTTTACCCATGTTACTGTTACGTCCCTGGTTTCGCTAACAGGTTTTTGAGCGACACTTGCCAATGAAATGCTCAGGGTTAGAAGAAGAAGTGCGAGGATCGATTTCATGTTCCAAATTACATTTTTCTGTTGACAATCGCACTCAATTACCGGAAGTTGGTATTCTCAAGGTCAATATAATCTAAATCCCCAATGACCCTTTTATAAATAAAGCTGACCTTCCATCACAATCGCAGAGGAGCCGCTAACCCATATGCCATCATTAGCTACATTTACGCTGATTGTAGATGGATGTTCTATATATTTTCCTTGCAGGATCTTATAGTCCCTGTTTTTTTTAATGTATCCAAGCGTTTCAAGATAGCCGGCCAGTGGTCCTGCAGCTGTTCCTGTGGCGGGATCTTCGTCGATTCCAATGCCTGGATTAAAAAACCTTGTCTCTGCGAGATAATTGTTTTCAATACCATTTACAGTAAATAAATAACAACCTTCAAAATCAAATTTTTCAGATAAGCCTTTCAATATGGGTTTATTGGAAACAGCATTTTTAAGTGTTCCCAGATCTTTTACAGGAACCATTAAATGAGGAACTTCTGTTTGTACAATATTGATGTCCCAACCATTCAAATCAAAGTCGGTAGTCTTTAAACCCAGGGCCTCGGTTAAGAGGTTGACTGGTACTTTGTTGATTATTTTAGAAGGGCGCTGTTTCATTGCAACATAAGGTAGTCCTGATTCCTCAGTGACTTTTAAAGGAATAGGGGTATCCTTTATCAATACCCAGGGTCTCCCTTGTTGTTGTGTCCGGCGCCTGCTACCTCAAATTTTGCCGGGGTGAAAGACCGTACTTTGAAAACGCCTTCTTTCTCTGAATAGCTAACAAAAGAAGTTTCAGAATAGCCGAATTCCCTGGATATATCGTGGTACTGACTAAGGTTAAGCTCATCTTCTATATAAACAACTGACAGTTGGTTTCCCTTAAACCGCTGATCTGTAAAAACGTCCAGTACATAATAATCCAGTTTTTTCATATTTTTCATTGTTGATGATTAATAGCTCAAAACTAGAAATTACAGATCTTTTTTTGCTATCGGTTAACAATGGGTAACCGGTAACCTTGAGGTAACTAACAGGATTTCAGAATACGTCCAGATGCCATTTGCTATCTACGAATACTGAACTTCTTCAGGTGTATCGGGCAATCGGTTTCAACTCTTTAGCTATCGCCTCAATAAGTTTAGGATTTATATCCGTTTCATCCATTACATTCCATTGTCCGTTTTTTTCGACCATAACTAAAGAATCGTTTTCCGGAAAAATGATACGGAGTCCTTGCTCCCCGTTATAATCTTCAGGTGCTGTCCTGAGTCTAACGGGCGTGTGATCTGTGGGGTTGACTATAGTAAATTTCATGAGCCTCCTTTTAAATTAACTGTTTTAATGGTTTTCAGGATTTAAGTAATCCTAAATAGCAACAAAATAAAAAACAAGAAGTTTGCAGATAGCAAGTTTTTTTTTGTTATCCTGAATTCTTATTTGAATACAGGAATAGCAGTCTGTACTTTTTTCGATTGCGAGTTTGCCTGTGTTTTCTGATTGCATTTACCCAGGAGCGAATAAATTACAATAAATATGATTATGGTAGACAAACAGCCCCCACCTAACTTTTTAGCTCCCCAGCCAGCTATAATTGCTCTGAAAAATTTATTCATGTTTATATTTTAAGAGGTAAACAGTTTAAAAATTCAAATGGTTTTGATTTAATGGCCTAATTTTGAAATATAAATTGCTATTTACCGTAAGCCGAAGCCGGGGGAATATGCTCTGCATCAGAGAATGCCCTCAGGTAAGCGGTTTTATACTCGGCCATCCCCACAACTTTATTCAGGGCACTTAAACTATGATATAGCCCAATTAATGACCAGCCATTTCCAGGGTTTAGTTCCAGATCCATTTTGTAAACCTGTGCTGCATTGGCGGGATTCCCTTGCTTTAAAAGATAGGCTCCTAAAAATTGTCTTACAGGAATCGGCCAGTCCATTGGCTCAGCATAGATCATTTCGTCTTCTATTTTTATGGCCTCTTGGAGGGTGTTAATGCCAGCTGTATTCTTTCTCTGATCTAATAGAATCACAGCATTTAAAATATTCTCTGCAATCTGTGCGCCTTGCAGTGCTGTATTAAAGGGGATACGCCTCTTTTTTAAAACAGGATCAGTTATTTTACTGCGCAACTGAATAAGTTGCACTTTTGCCAAATCCGGTTTACCTGTATACACATATGCCAACCCTTTGGCAAAATTATCCAATATTCCGGCATATGTCCAACGGGCATCCGGCTGAACTGTATCCTTTAATATCTCATCCCACTTACCAAGTCTTACCAAGATAAACTTTGGCATCATGTACAAATATTGGGCATAGGTATCCTCATAAGTTGGCATAACACTTTTTCTGCACCTTATGGCATCCTGCATTCCTTTGGTGTACATTCCACCTGTTAACCCGCAAAAAGCCTGTACCGCAAAATAATGCGAGGAATGCTTGCTAAGGGAAAGATGCCTGGCCAGCGAATCATAACGCACAAGGCTTACATCTGCACTGTCATTGGCTTCTACACCTAATGCATACAAACCGTTTCTTTGATACACGTGGCTAGACATGTGAACCATGTGAGCCACGCCAGGAAAAAGATCTTTAAGCAGCCTTGCATTGTCCAAGGCACGATCAGGCTTACGAGAAGCTTCCGTTAAATGTATATAATAGTGTAAAGCAGCAGGATGTTGGGGATTTTCCTGTAATACGCTCTCGCATAAGCCCACTAATTCAGGCGTCCATTCTTTCGCAGATCCGTCGTTATTCCAGAAATCCCAGGGATGGCTCAACATAACCGCATCTATAAATAGCGTCTTGATGTCTGCATCCTGAGGATATATGGAAATAAGCGATTTCATACCTTGTGCATAGGCCATGTTCAGCTTCGTTTTTAGAGTATCGGCATCCGACAATGGATACCTGAGATTCATTACTTTCAGCAGATCGCGCTCTTTTGCTGATGCCTTATCTGCAGATTGGTTCATCAGCTTTAAAACTTCTGATATGTTTTTAGGAATGGTATAATTGTGGGCAGAATTATAGTAAGGACCCATTGCTAATGCTTGTCCCCAATAGGCCATAGCACTGTTAGGATCAAATCTGGCAGCTTCTTTAAAGGAAGCGAGGGCCTCCTTCATATGGTAACTATAATACATGGTTAATCCCTGATCAAAATAAACCTGAGCGCTGTCGCTAACCGTCGATATTTTATAAGAATAGTGCCCCCAGCCCGGCAGGTACATCATAAATTTGCCATTATCGACAGTATCAATATTTTCTGTGAAAGACAAAGAACCACATGTTGCTACAATTGCCTTACTATAATCCAATAGGTACAATGGCTTTTGGATATCTTTATCACCACTAGAAAAAAAGAGACAGCATATAAAAAGCAGCAATATTGTTTTCATAAGGATTCTTACAATTAATTAAAGCTCAATTAAATATACCATTTTTAGGGGGTCTTTTATATATATATTTTATAGCTTTAAGCATTTAAAATCATGAAAAGAATTTCCGGTAATGAGCGAAGACCAATTTAGACGATAAGGA
>NZ_JBFTIZ010000357.1:0-4012 GCF_056395165.1 Pedobacter sp. 10L46_2 | reverse complement strand
GCGCTAAAGAAAGGCATTGGTGCATATGTAGACTCGGGAATAGATTTCACTGCAGAGAACATAGTGATGCCTCACCCCTTTTATGGAGCAATGTATTGGTTATGTATCGTAAAACCACGTAAGAAAAGCTTACCAGTCTTAAAAAATCATCTTGATGTAGCCTATAGCTTAGCTGTTAAAAGGTTAAAATGATAATCTGTTATTTTACTTTAAAACTGGTTTCTATTTCGTAAATTCAGACATATAAAATTAACATACCAAGTCTCTTTGAGTACAAGAAATTAATAAAAAATGAATACCAACACAATAGATAAGTTAGCACATTCATTAGGAAGAAGGGATGAAGTACCCAATCAGGAACTAGCCAATGCTATTGTACAATGCACCAACAATGAGGCAGTTCGGGAGTTGGTTAAAAACCTCCATCATAAAAGTAAGGATATCCAGAACGATTGCATAAAGGTAATTTATGAGATTGGAACATTGAAACCGGAAATGATAGCTGATTTCAGTTCGGAACTGATAAATCTTTTAGACAGTAAGAATAACCGTTTGCAGTGGGGAGCAATGACCGCTTTAAATGCGATCACTGCAATTAAACCTGAAGCAATCTATAATGCATTGCCTAAAATAATAGCCACCGCCGACCAAGGTTCAGTTATCACCAATGACCATTGTGTAGGTATTATGATTAAACTTTGTGGTGTTAAAGAATATAACGAGAGTGTGTTCTCTTTACTAAATGAGCGACTACTGAAAAGCCCCGACAACCAATTACCCATGTATGCAGAAAATGCATTCCACGTTGTCAATACCAAAAATAAAGTGGCTTTCGTAAAGACATTGACCTCCAGAATAAGAGGTATTGAGAAAGAAAGTAAGCGGTCTAGAATTGAAAAGGTAATCCGCAAAGTGAATAAGATGTAAGATGCCCCCTATTCTTTCTTTTTAATAAGCATATGTCTGTTACTTACTACCCAACATTGCCTGTAGTAACTTCTCCGGCTCGCTTGTAATAGGCAATGATAACCCCTTTTGATGTAATATGATGTTCTGCTAATGTAAAAGCTGCCGGGATCACGGCGTTATCGAACAGTCTTTTTCCTTCACCAAGAATTATTGGGTAAATTTTTAAACGGAGCTCGTCCACAAGCTCATGTTTAAGCAACAAGTGAATGAGCTTACTACTACCCCAAACTTGAATGTCGGCACCTTCGGAATTCTTAAGTTTCTTTATATCTGCCACATTTTGGAGGAAAATAGTATTTTTCCAATCTGATTTTTCCACGGTCTGTGACAAGACATATTTGGCACCATCATTAATGCCAGGCCAAAAGTCAGCGTGATCGGGCCAGTAGGACGCAAAAATTTCATAGGTTTTTCTACCTAAAAGATATTCTGCAGGCTTCAACTCTTCCTGTATGATCTTGCCAAAAAGCTCATCTCCATATGAGGCGGTCCAGCCGCCATATTTGAAGCCACCTGATGTGTCTTCTCCGGGTCCACCTGGTGCTTGCATCACCCCATCTAGTGAAATCATCGACAATACTGTAATTTTTCTCATTTCGTTTTCTTTTTAGTTTGATGATAAAAGTATTTGATTGACAAGACAAAGATGGAGTGCATTTCAGAGTTTGATGTGGTGTAAAAACGACAACTTAGAGGTGAATTGCGTCAGAACATATAATTTATAGGTAGAACTACGTTTTTTATAATTCTTTCTTCATCATAATATCTATCTGCTCGTCGTTACCCATTTTGAATATGTGTTTGTCAAAAGCTATAAATCCGTTTTTTTCGTAGAATCTTATTGCTCGTGGATTTTTTTCCCAAACACCTAACCATAGATAAGAGTTATGCTTTTCCCGAGCAACCTCGAGCGCTTTCTCATAAAGAAGTTGACCTACCTTTTTTCCATGATGACTGCTTTTGACGTATATGCGCTCAATTTCTAAAGCTTTTTGGTCTTGTTGTTCTGTCTGTGCAGTTCCGGTATTTAATTTTAGATAACCAACAGGATTTTCATTTTCCCAAGCGATATAGAACGATGAATCTGGATTCCTCAATTCAGCAATCACGCGACTATTATTAAAACTGTCTTCAAGATACTTTTCCATATCCTCTTTCGTGTTACTATCGGCAAATGTTTCAAAGAAAGTTTCTCTACCAATGCGCTGAGTGGCACTTAAATCATCAATAGTAGCCTTTTTGACCTGTATGTATTCCATTATTTAACTTATTTTGGTTTACAAATTTACTCAATAACTAGATAAAACTATCTGATATCATTGTTGAGTTCGGCATCAAGTAAGCGGTCTGCATCATCATATCCAGTAGGCAGAATAATACCTTCCGTATTTGCCCCCGACGAAATCAACGCTGCAATCGAATCCGTTTTGCGGCAGTCCATCCAGTAGGAATCGGTACAAGCACGTATAGCGAGCAACAATGGTGTATTTCCGTTAGTATCTTTTGTATTTACGTTTGCTCCGTTATTGATGAGCATTTTTACTGCATCATGAGCTCCGCGCCAAGCTGCAATCTGCAATGCAGTACTATTTTTCGGAATTCCAAAATAACCATCTCCATTTACATAAGGCGTATCTACTTGAATATCCAAGGCAAGAATTCTTCCTATTCCTGCCGCGTTGTTATTTCCCGCAAACCCACCAAGTAGCATACCTCCATACTCAGCCGATAAAATTCCTGTTGCAGATTCATCCAGCGCACAGGCTCTGGCCAGTTCGTCCATTCCCTGCAGGGATATGTCAAATCCGTAATCCCGGAACAATTGCAATACGTCTGCCCTGCCCCTTTGTGCTGCCATCACTGTGGCAGATCTGCCGTCTTTCTGGCTTTGCAATCCAGGATTAGCATCATGCTCCAGTATCATCAATATGTTTTGTAACTGATTGTCGCGCAGGATGGCCTGGTGTAGCGCTGTAACGCCCCAAATGGTTAAACGATTAGGATCTGCCCCACTGTGCAATGCCAAGCGGATGCCTTCGGTATCATGAATATCACACTTACGCAACAGCATAGTAGCCAGGGAATCTACAGTCATCTTACCACTATCGAGCAATAGCTGGAAGGCACGGTTGTCG
Organism: Pedobacter sp. 10L46_2; assembly: GCF_056395165.1. Taxonomy (NCBI): domain Bacteria; kingdom Pseudomonadati; phylum Bacteroidota; class Sphingobacteriia; order Sphingobacteriales; family Sphingobacteriaceae; genus Pedobacter; species Pedobacter sp. 10L46_2. Next base: position 908 of record NZ_JBFTIZ010000357.1, on the reverse strand, counting down.
TAACTTTCTGGTGAATGATAAGGTATTTCGTTGTCGTTAGGATTTGCACCGTTGTTGAGAAGCAATCGGGTCAATTCCGGATGGAATGCTACCCCAGAAGCGCCATAAAGGACACTTTCCCACTCTGTATGAGGTGTATGCTGATCATCAAAGAAACCTGTATTTACATCAGCTCCGGCCCTGATCAATGTTTGAGCAGCGGAAACAAAAGATGCCGGAGGGAGACTATGCAAAAACCGGGAAAAACAGAGATAGGTTAATGCATCCCATCCTAGTGTTCCTCCTTTAGCGGTGGCAAGAGAAGGATCTTGAGCCAAAAAGTGTTTTATGGCGATGTCATTTCCAAGCAATGCAGCCGTGTAAATGCTACTTTCGGCAATGTCGGGAGAAGAAGCAAGTAAGGCTTCGGCTTCGTCTGTTGAGCCATACCATACACTGGCTTTAATAAAGGCATCTAGTGTGTTCATAAAAGGTAGCTTTTGAAATAAAGATAAATATTATTCGGATTTACCTGAACTGCTATCTTAACCTGTAAACTCAGAAACTTTACAATATGTGTTCATTATTTTCTTTTATTTGCAGTCAATATTAATCTATGAAAGTTAAAAGAATCGTTGTAGACATATCCACGCAAAACATAGATGCGGCCAAACAATTCTACCAAGTTATATTTGGGCTTGATTTATTGATGGATCATGGTTGGATTAAGACCTATGGGTCTAATGAGAATCAAAACATTCAGATAAGCTTTGCAACGGAGGGTGGTTCGGGTACACCGGTACCTGATTTATCTATCGAAGTCGATGACATTGATGAGGCGCTTAAGCGAATGAGAGATTGTGGGATATCAATTGAATATGGTCCCGTTGATGAGCCGTGGGGTGTTCGTAGATTTTTTGTGCGTGATC
>NZ_JBFTIZ010000356.1:0-4022 GCF_056395165.1 Pedobacter sp. 10L46_2 | reverse complement strand
CAACCGGTGTTTCAAGAACGATCTCTCTGCTTAATCCCTGGCCTTTTTCAATTGCTTTGATGGCGTCAGTAACTTTAGTACCATAGATGTTATAGTTAAATGTAGGACGTTCCTGAGCATCTAATGTATAACCTTTGGTTTTAAATCCTGTACCCGTAGTATCGGCCAACCATGCTCCCTGAGCATCGGTAAGTTTAGCTAAAGTAGGAACCGGTTTTTTAGTGAAGGCAGTTACACTTCCACGAGGTCTTGATGTACCGTTACCTCTGTCATGCCACATAGGTGTTGCATCAACAAACTCACCGTGCCAAGCCTGAAACAACGCACCGTTGTCTAAGTCGTAGCTAAAGTGAACCTGAGTCGGGCTACCTACAGAAATAGCATGAACTACTTTAGGACCACCATTAGGAACATCAACAAAACTGCGAATATTTGGTGTAGTAGCCACATCTATATAGATAGGGTCTGTATCGTCACCTCTTTGTCTCCCATTTTGCGTTTCTGTAGGCAATTTTGAAGTTTTGATGTTTTTAAAAGCTACAGCACCATGATCTCCTTGCAAACGCAAAGCGCCTAAAGCTTTTTCTTTATCATTTGCGCCTCTTGTTGCACCAAATAATTCTATATTATCGTGTATAAGTACTCCATTCAACTCAATTCTTAAAATTCTTGCATTAGCTGTTTTGTTTCCAGATGCATCAAAACGAGGAGCCTGGAATGCAATTTTAATATGTTGCCACAAGCCAGGTGCTTTACTTACATTTTGGCGTGGTGCATATCCCTGATATCCTTGCTGACCTTCTGGTTTCGAATCGTCCCAACGTTGGTAAATTCCACCGTTGTTAGATGATGTTGGTTTTAGGATACCCCATGAATCTTCTAATTGAATTTCATAAACTCCCTGAAGATAAATCCCTGAATTTGCTCCTTTTGCAAGCAAATAATCCAGTTCAAGAACAATGTCGCCATGTTCACCAATAGTTAAAAGGTCTGATCCGTGGTCTTTCTTGGTAGGTATGTTTACCAGAATCCCAGTACCTTTTGCAACGTTTAATACGTTTACTTCATTTAAATTGGCGGTAACACCACCAGCAAGCGTCCAGGTCTTTCCCGGAGTCTTAAATGAAGAAAGATCTTTCAGATCAATTTCTGACTGATCCGCTAGTTGCTGACCAGACACAAGTGCAGTTCCTAACAACCAGAGAAAAGCGGTTGTTCCAAACCTTAAATAATTAAGCTTCATGTTGTGTTTTTTGGTTAAAAAAAAATTAAATGTATATAATTTCGTGTTTGTTTAAAAGGATTGCAAAATAATGATTTTGTTACAATAAACAATAACCCCTTAAAATCAATAAATAAGCCCTTAAAGTTTTGCTAAAACTATTTATCAACATTTATTAGAAGTTGTAAAAAAAGTACAGTTTTTAGAAAAACGTCATTTTTTATGGGAGATCAGCAAAACAATTTTCTTCCGTGTTTTGTCAGAAAAATAATGGAGTTCTTTAATAGGTGTATTAGTAACACTAACAACCATGTGTAATTCTAACACTAACGTGTGAACAAGGAGTTGTCACATTCTGAATAGATTTGGGCTGAACAAGCCTGTAAAATGTGTTTTCAAAAAAGTTTGGAAATCGATTGCGTAAAATATATTTGTTTTATGAAATATTCATTTATATTTAGTCCTCGAAACAACACACGATAATTATAACTTTTAATGAAAACTTCTTTTGCATTGTTAATTTCTGGTATTGCGATCAGTTTACTGCCGCCATTAACCAGAACAAAAAAACCAGATACTTTGCTGCTAAATGACCTTAAGCAGAGTAAGTTCAAATCAAAATTTAGAATTGATACCCCCGACCAGAACAGGTTTGTTAAAGTAAGCCTGCTTAAGGGGCAACTTACTGAGCCTACTGAATTGGCAGTATTGCCTAACTATGATATTTTAGTGTCGCAGCGCCGTGGTGAAATCATGCTATTTAAGAACAGCACAAAAACACTTAAAGAAGCCGGTAAACTTGAGGTATATTCTAAAACATTAAATACACCTGATGTTAATGCTGAAGAAGGATTATTAGGTATAGCACTTGACCCTAACTTTGCAAAGAACCAATACGTGTATGCTTTTTATAGTCCGGTAAAGCCTTCGGTGAACAGGTTATCGCGCTTTAAACTGGTAAACGATAAAATAAGCACCGCTTCTGAAAAGATTATCCTTGAGTTTTACTCGCAACGCGAAATCTGCTGCCATACTGGCGGATCCATTGCTTTTGGACCTGGTGGCTTACTATATGTATCAACAGGTGATAACTCCACTCCTTTTGATGCGCCAAAATCTAAATACGTAAACAACGGTTATGCGCCGCTAGACAACCGTCAGGGTTTTCAGCAGTATGATGCCAGAAGATCTGCAGGTAACACCAATGATTTAAGAGGTAAAGTACTTAGAATTAAAATTAAAGAGGATGGTACTTACGATATCCCTGATGGTAACTTGTTCCCTAAAGGTCAGGAAAAAACCAAACCTGAGATCTTCGTAATGGGAAACAGAAATCCTTATAGAATATCGGTAGATCAGAAAACAGGCTTTTTATATTGGGGCGAGGTTGGACCTGATGCCTCTAATGATGACGCTTTAAGAGGGCCTAGAGGCTATGATGAGGTAAACCAGGCTCGTAAAGCAGGGTTCTTTGGATGGCCTTTATTTATAGGTAATAACTATCCTTATAAAGCTTATGATTATACAGACGGTAAAAACGGAGAAGCATTTGACCCTAAAGCTGGTTTAAATAATTCACCAAATAATACTGGTTTATCTACCCTTCCTCCTGCTCAACCGGCTTTTATATGGTATCCTTACGGAGAATCTAAAGAGTTCCCTCAGGTTGGTGCCGGTGGCCGTACAGCAATGGCTGGTCCGGTTTATTATTCAAGACCAGGTGCCTCGCCATATCCTTCTTATTATGATGGTAAATTGATTATCTATGAATGGATCCGTGGATGGGTAAAAGCTGTTACTATGTCGCCAGAAGGAGATTATTTAAGCATGGAGCCAATGTTAGGTGAAATTTCTTTAGCTGCTCCTATTGATATGGAACTTGGCCCTGATAATAAATTATATATTCTTGAATATGGTAAAGGATGGTTTACAAAAAATCCTGACGCTGGTATTGTAAGAATTGATTATATGGCAGGTAACAGACCTCCTATTGTAAAGAATCTTGAAATTGAGAAAACGAGCGGTTTATTACCATATAAGCTTGTAGCAAAGGTAGATGCAACGGATCCTGATGGTGATGCGCTAACTTATGTTTGGAACTTAGGAAAGGGTATTAAAAAAACTACTACCTCTCCAGAACTACAATATACATTTGCAAAAGCAGGTGAATATGCAATTAGCGTTCAGGTAATTGATAAAGATAAAGCGTCTTCAAAAAGTAACACTGTAATAGTATATGCAGGGAACGAAGAACCTAAAGTTGATATCACTTTAACCGGAAACAAGAGCTTTTATTTCCCGGGTAAACCAATCAATTATCAGGTATCGGTTTCGGACAAAGGCGCGGCTGTAAATAAAAGCAGAATCTATGTATCAAATACTTATACTGAAGGATTGGATATGGCTGGAGCTAAATTAGGCCATCAGCAGGCTGCACAGTCGCTTCTTGGTAAGGCAATAATGCTAAAAGCAGATTGCAGTACCTGCCATAAAATCTCTACAAAATCAATTGGCCCGGCATTTACTGCGGTGTCTTCTAAATATCAGACAAAAACCAAAGCGGCAGATTACCTTACTTCTAAAGTAATTAATGGTAGTAAAGGTGTTTGGGGCGAAGTTCCAATGCCTGCCCACCCTACCATGAAGGCTTCTGATGTTAAGGAAATTGCAGAATGGATTTTGACTTTAAGCGCTAAGTCGACAACTGGTCCTTCTTTACCTGCAACAGGTAAGATCGTTCCTCCGACAGAAACCAATAAAGATAAATCTGTTTTAAATCTTAAAGCGACTTACTCTGATT
>NZ_JBFTIZ010000355.1:0-4023 GCF_056395165.1 Pedobacter sp. 10L46_2 | reverse complement strand
GGTCGAAATCGACTAAAAGATCAACATCACTATCCACATCAAGTTTCCCAGAAATAAACGAACCAAATATGCTCAAGCTCGAAACTCCATAAGATTTCAGCTTCTGGCTATTAGCCTTAAGTAATGATATTAATGTCCGTTTATTCTGAACTGCAGTTTGCATAACACAAAGATACTAAATAATGACAATCGTCATAAATGTAAGCCATTAATATCAAGTAGTCGCTATTTATTTCCAGGCCTAATTAACTCATTTTTTCGGGGGGTTTTTAGGATTTTTATGATCTCTCTTTTCAGTTCCTTACTCTCGTAATATTCAATACAATCCATTAAAATAGGCTTACGCCCTTCATAGTCATCAACTTGAGTTGGAGTAATTGAGTTCATCAGTTTCTTTGCCAATGAATCCAGTTTATGGGCGTGGTTAGTAGAGCCAAACTCATCACCTACTGCGTAGTATACAGCGAGACTGATGTCCTTAGAACCAACAACTTCCTCACCAAATGCAAAATAAATGCACGCCGCCAGGAAATACTGACGATAAACCTCTCTCATTTCTTTTGGTGAAGGTATCTTTTGTGAATAAGCTTGGCTTATGAAAAAAGAAATAAAAATCACAATAGCACAAGCTTTTACTTTCATAGTATAGTTTCCTTTTGAAATTACTTATGAATTAATTCCAAATATTTGTTCCGAACAAAATGCCAATCAATTTACGGTCTTGTCTATACTTATTAAAATCTGCCGGTACGCCTAAGTTGAGTTTAGTTCCATCACAATAGTATTGATGTTGATTAGTTGAGCTAAACTGGGCGTTTTGTATTTCTATAACTTCACTATCATTATATCGATAAAGTACTATACCGTTAATCGTGGGCTGACCCGACATTTGTGAATATTCGTCCTTAAGCCAGGCTATATTCTTTAATGGATCTTTTGTTCCACATACCGTTAATACTTCTTTTCCATCAAGCGTTGCCTTTTTTTTACAAGAAACGGCAGTTATTATTAATAATAAACAAATTAAGCTGGAGATTTTTTTCATATAACATCTTCATTTTATAATGATTACATAAATCTAATACAAATCCTAAACATCTGCATCAGTTATCATGACTTAAAATATGACTTCGGACAATCTATAATTAAATACTTTCGAGATTATTTTGTTTCCTATATTTACTTATTGACCCTAGTACATAAAAGCAATAAAGCAAAACTGCTAACGATATTATGAAAGTTGGCACAAGATATTTTAACGGGTAAGGACTTTTAGCAAGATCAGTGAAATAGCAAATTATACATATTAAAGACAACGGAGCTACAAAGCCGCTTAATCCGATTAGTCCAGCGGATATCATTTCTTTAGCTTTTAAATTTTCCATAATAATTTAGGTTGGTTTGCTAAAGATAGCGATTATTTAAAACGAGCATTTATAAACCATTGGCATCCTTGGGTCACTTCCAATAATCAATGGGAAATTTCCCGGGAAAGTACTTTTGGAATTCGCTTTTCATGTTGTAAGAAGCAAAATTATCATCCTGTATTTTACCCTCTTCTGTTACCAATACATACCGGGGGATTCCATTGAACCTGAATAGCTCTCTCAGCGCCAGATACTCGTCAGCCGTGATTCTATGCGTATTTAACATCAGATTCTTTTTGATATAATCGTCATAAAATGCAGCTCCTGTATTTTCGCTATCTGTTACATATACAAAATCAAAATCAGGATTGTCCTTATATTTCTTCCGGAACTCCAGGCTGCTCTCTATTCCGGCACGGCATGGTCCACAATTCTCCGCCCAAAAATCAACGATCAACACCTTTCCTTTTATTGGGTTAATGATTTTTTTGAATACGGCTGCTGCTGTGGTATTAGGTAAGTCGTAAGCTACATTTCCTATTTTATATTTGTCATACATTCGATCCATCTCTCTCAGCAGAAAGGGTTCTTGCACGGTTTTTAATAAATCAGTGGTTTCCTGGGCAAAACTTCTCTTTTTGTACTCGTAGAACTTAAAATCAGAAGTTAATGAGCGGAGTTTGGCGATGTCGTAAACCAAATTGACCTTTTTATTTTTACTGAGATAGGCCGAGTCTAGTTTCAAAAAGCCCTTGGTTTTCTGGTTTTGAAAAAGAATCTTCCGTTCGAACACGGGGGAAAACTCAAAGCGGTTTACAAACGTCGAAAAATCATTGGAAACTAACAGCAATTGATCATCCAAATCAATCTTACTTAAAAAATCGAAGTAGTTTTCAGGCATGGGCAACTTTAATATTTCATTGTCCGGCGCCTGTTTCTGGTAGTAGGTGCGCGACATTTCGTAATCGAACAAATAAACGGCATAAGTCAGATCAACCTGGTTGGCTACCAACTTCCTTACCCTCTCCGACGTCTGCTTTACCTCCATGGTACTGTCTACCTTTTCCCTGGTACTTTCCCAATTGCGAAGCTGAGCTTGCTTAGAGTCATTGGGCGTCTGTGTTTTCCGGTACTCATCTAAATTATTGTAGTCAGGGCGGGGTGGCTCAATGGCAGCTAACTGATCGTTGATCGCCTTATTGACGCCCAGGTATTCAGTGGTCTTATCACCTAGAATGATCCCGGTGGTAGTCCCTGGCTCGGCATAAAATTTTATGCTTTGATCATTAAAATGTATACTGGAAGACATGGGATGTATAGCCGGCAAGCCACACTCAAATCTTCCATCTTTGTAGATCCTTACTATAGTTGGTAAATCTTCCCTGGTAATGTTATTTCCATGGTAGATGATGCCACTGGAATATTTCGCGTTTTTATCATACCCTTTGATATAGCCAACGATTTTAATAGAATCGCGCAAGAAGAAGCCTTTTTGGATTGCTTTACGTTTTTTAAACGCCGTTTTTTCGGTCAGCCATTTCTGAACATACATCGGTACCGAAGCATCAGCTTTGGGTTGATCTGTGGTTTGTGCCTTGGTGATGAGCACGAGAAAGATGAGCGCGAGCAAGTTAAAATATTTCATGAGTTCGGTTAATTTTCAAATGAATATACCGAATAATCATTGCATTTCCACAGGCCGAACAGTATTGATAGGCTACAAATTGCCTAAATCTATATTTTAGCTATAATTTTTAGTGGCTGTTTTGAGATAAGTGAGCATCCAAACAAAAATCGCTACGATGGCTAAATCGTATAGTAAATTTAAAGATATAAAAGAGATCATGAAAGAACTTCCCTCTACCCCCTCGAAAGTCTTTTTTTGCAAATAAGGGAACAGAAAGCCTAATTCGACAAATGAGAAATGATTCCATAGTAATGGTAGTGCAGACATTAATGCGAAACACAAAACCCCAATTAAAAAATATTTCATACGTTTAAGTTAAAATGTCAATTTATGGGACTACAAGCGTTTTATAATTTAGTCATTTCACTTCGTGGTGATGAGAACACCCCAAGAATAACCCTCTATCAAATAATCTTTTTTTAAGGTATTTTTATCTATAATAAGTACACTCTGTAAATTTTCATTAGTAATGCCCGAAAGGCCTGCTTCATGATCTTTCAACAGTGGTTTACCATTCAAAATATAGAATATACTGCTTTCTTCGTCTGGACTTGGCACGTGCTTCAGATAATCATCAGATTTCGATTTCAAAGATGTCCAATATCTTTTCTTGACAAAAGAGATTGTTTCCATGTACACTAAACCATTCTCAGCCTCGGCTCCAAACCGATCTGTAGCGTTCTTACCTTTATAAACAGTAACCACAGCTATGGTATTCGGATCTACGCTATTCATCTCACCTCTAAACACCTGAACACTATCCAATATGAATACCGGATCATTTGTTGTCTCTACCAAAGTAAAAGATTCTTCAGATGGCACATAACAAGACATCACTAAATCAACACCTTCAATTGGTTGGTTTAAATAATATGCTTCGTCAATCGGATACATCGGCTTTTTGGATCTGTCAATCTTAACGAAAAAGGAAATAGTATCATTTGACAGATTCCAATAGTCTGAACAGCC
>NZ_JBFTIZ010000354.1:0-4027 GCF_056395165.1 Pedobacter sp. 10L46_2 | reverse complement strand
CTAGTGGACTACGTTAATGAACTGCTCAGGGACACAAAAACTTCTACAGGGGTAGGAGAAGAGAAGGAAGTTTTTTCCCTTACCCATTTACTGGAAGAAGTAATCAGTATGCTTACTGTACCAGAAAATTGCAAACTCCAACTTCCGCTGGACGCGGAAATTTGTTCCTCCAGAATTGCATTGGAGCAGATATTGCTGAACCTATTAAGTAATGCCATAAGATATAACGATAAAATTCATCCTGAGATTAAAATAAAGTTTGAACAAACTGCAGAAGGATATACTTTCGTAGTAGGCGACAATGGCATTGGTATGTCGAAAGAGGTTCTAAGCAGTATTTTTGAGCACGGCTATTGTTCCGGCGTTTTGGATCGCTTCAGTAATATCGGAAATGGTATTGGGCTTGGTACTGTGAAATCGCAGGTAGAGAGATTACGTGGACGTATTGAGGTAGAATCTACAATGGATGTAGGGTCTACCTTTTTTCTTTACTTGCCTAAGTGATCCAATCATTCCTGTCTTAATTGGCGTTTATGGGTTTATTGTTTACTTGAAGCCAATCAAATGAGTTCTCCAAGCGGGCATTATAATGTAACTGCTTATTTATCCCCTGATGGAAATGAGGATGTATTGAAATCTCATATCGAAACCGCTGCTGTAGTTGGCCAGCAATATTTTGTGGTTCCGGCGACGCCTACAGATATCAGGACACCTGGCACTATCAATGACTATAAACGAATGGCACAAAAGTTTAACGGGGCAGGCGAATTATGTAAAGATCACCAACTTAAACTTGGATATCACAATCATGCATTTGAGTTCAAGGATTTGCGTAATGGGCTAACAGGCTATGACGTATTTTTAAAAGAGACTGATCCTGGACTAGTTAGTTTTGAGCTGGACATTTTTTGGCTTATTAATGCAGGTTATGATCCTTTGGTTTTATTTAAAGAAAATCCGGGCCGTTTTAAAATGTGGCACGTGAAGGATATGGATAAAACAGACAAGTCTGTTTATACTGAAGTAGGAACGGGCAGAATTGATTATAAGGGTATTCTGGCCGAGGCTAAATTATCGGGACTTGAAAATCTCTTTGTGGAGCAGGATGTTATTAAAATTGATCCTTACAAGAGTATTACTCAAAGTTTAAATTATGTAAAAACTTTAGTCGGTTGATCTGGTTGGTTAAATAACCAGATCGCTCGTCATCTCGAAAGAAGAGCGCCGTACGTTGACGGTAGTATGATTGTCAACGATAGCATGATTGTCATTACCACTTCTTTGTATTTTTAATACTTTAGCAATTTCTGTAAAATCAATTGGCCTTCCTCCCAAAATCCTAGGTTTGAGTCGGAATTAATATGGCCTTTCTCACCGATATTTATGAATTCACTGCCCCACTGTTCTGCAAAATATTTGGCTCTGTTTAAGCTTAGGTAAGGATCATTAAGACTTGCCACTACTATTGATGGAAAAGCGAGCTTTATTATTGGTATTGGTGCAAACCCTCTTACAACATCGGGGGTGTGTTCAGGAGAATCAACGTCTGCAGGAGCTACAAGCAATGCTCCTTTGATTTTAGATTTATCATATTTAACCGCCCAATGAAGCACTAGTGAAACCGCAAGACTATGGGCAACTAAAATAACCGGCGAGTCCAATTTTTCTATAGCCTCATTTAGTTTTTCTAACCATTTTTCCAATTCAGGTTCATCCCAATTTTCCTGCTCGATCCTTACGACGTTGTCAAAGCTCCTCGACCAAAAGCTTTGCCAATGGTCATCTCCAGAACCGCCTAGTCCAGGTATAATCACAATTTTTGCTTCCATTTTTCTAAATGCAGTTGTTTATTCTTTTATTCTAATAGGGCTTAGGTATAGATTTTAGCTCCTAATATTGCGCACAATTTAGTAAACTGTAATGAACTTATTGAGCCATTTTAAAAATGATATTTGCTAAATTACAAGGGTATTTTAATTGTAAGACATGTTACAAAACAGAGTTGATCCATATGGCAACCTTATCAAATCTCCTGCGAGGGGTACATTTATGGGGAATAGGGGATTGCTGCACAATGAAAAGCAGGAGATTCGACGCCTTTTTAAGCTCACTGCCTGGATAACCTGCGTGTTGGAATTTAAAGATAGGAAGCGGCCGGTAATGGCTCCGGGACAATATACTGAGTTGTTTTTTCTTGATGAACCCACCTCATTTGCTGCTGGTCACCGACCGTGTTTTGAGTGTCGCAGAGCTGAGGCGACTGCTTTCAAAACGTTTTGGTTAAAAGGAAATCCTGAATATGGATTTAACGCTAAAACACCAATAAAAGCGATAGATGATATTCTTCAACAGGAAAGGATTGATCAAAATAACAAAAAGGTTACCTTTCTGGAATACCCGGATGCACTACCAGACGGCACATTTATTATCTTTAAAAATGAACCTTATTTAATAAGGAATGGAATGATGTATCTCTGGTCGGTAGAAGGGTATGGGATAGCAAAGTTGTTGCCGAAAGAAAAATTATCTGTTTTAACTCCAAAATCTGTTGTAAAGACATTTAGAACTGGGTACCTTCCTTCATTTATAGAATAGAAAAGAATATGAAGTTTGCCATAGGAATCTGTTTATTACTTTCTTTGATCCAATCTGTGGGTGTATGCCAGAATTCGAAACAGCATTCATTCGCTGCCAACTATAAACTGATAGCCCATCGCGGTGGTGTGGTGGATAGCCTTTCTGCGGAGAATAGTCTTTTAGCATTAGAAAAGGCAGTAAATAGAGGTTACTGGATGGTAGAAGTGGATTTAAGGTTAACCAGAGATGGAGTATTAATTACAAATCACGATAAGAATTTGAAACGATCTTTTGGTCTGGATGCGGATGTTTCGTCCATGACCTGGGAGCAGATCAGTAAGCTTAGAGATAAAAGAGGCAATAAAATATTAAAATTTGAGGAGGTACTCAATTACTGCGAAGGTAAACTGCAGGTTATGATTGATAATAAAATAGATGGAAACGATACCTTACTATTTGCAAAAGTGATAGACATGCTGAAAAGACACCATCTATACGAGAATGCGCTAATGATTGGTACAGATGAGTCTACTGATTTTTTTACTGGAAAGATAAAGCTCAGCTGTACCAGAAAGCAGCTTGAAGAAAATATGCTTAAAACCAATTACCTTTCATCTAACTATTTTCTTTTCTCTGATAGTATTTCAGAATCAGATGTTGAATGGGCTGGTAAGTATAATATTTTAGCCGTAGGTGTGATTAACTCCTGGGCGCTAAAATCGTCTGATGTTATGGGCAAGGCCAAAGAACAGGCTGATAAATTAAAGTCAACTGGGCTGCTCTATTTTCAAATTGATTCCGTATTCGATCATTTATTTAGCTATTAAAAAATAAGATGAAAAAATTACTAATCCCCGGACTTATAATGACCGTCTTGATGTCTGCATTCACCCTTAAGCAGCACAAGAAAGAAACTGTAACATTCACAAAAGAGAAATTACGTGATAAAATAAAAGGAGGCTGGGCAGGCCAAACTATTGGGGTGAGCTTTGGAAGTTATACAGAGTTCCGGCACAATGGTACTTTTATACAAGATTATCAGGTAATCCCATGGGGAGAAGGATATGTTAAAAAACTGATGCTGGAATGGCCGGATTTATATGATGACATATATATGGACCTTACTTTTGTCGAAGTATTGGATAGAGCTGGCTTTGATGCTCCTGTTGATTCATTTGCAAATGCCTTTGCAAATGCTTCCTATAATTTATGGCATGCAAACCAGGCTGCTCGTTATAATATTCTTAATGGAATAAAAGCACCAAAAAGCGGACATTGGCTAAATAATCCACACGCTGATGATATTGACTATCAGATAGAGGCAGATTTTGCAGGATTAATGCATCCGGGAATGCCAAATTCGGCAAGCACTTTAAGTGATAAAGTTGGCCATATTATGAATTATGGTGATGGATGGTATGGCGGAGTTTATGTTGGGGCAATGTACAGT
>NZ_JBFTIZ010000353.1:0-4054 GCF_056395165.1 Pedobacter sp. 10L46_2 | reverse complement strand
GGTTAAAGGTTTATTAACAAGCTATACTTGTACTGCTTGCCATAATCCTACAAAAAAACAAATCGGACCTGCATTTGCTGACGTTGCAAAACGTAAGTACACTGCAGAAAAGATTCTTTCATTGATCCACAATCCTCAGCCTCAAAACTGGCCGGGTTATGCAACAGAAATGCCACCAATGCCTCAGGTTACTAAAGAGGACGGTATTAAGATAGCAAACTGGATCAACTCTTTGAACAAATAAATGTCTGGAGTTCTATTGTCCAATTAATTTAATCGGCATTTCCCTTGAATATCTGTGGGGAATGCCGATTAATTTTATATTTTAGTCCCTCATTTCAAAAAACCAATATAAACAATGAATAAACTAGACTACCGCGATTATATTGTATTCTTTATATACTTTATAATCGTATCAGCTTATGGATTTTGGATCTACTATAAGAAGAAAACCAAAACCGCCGATTCAAAAGATTATTTTCTTGCAGAAGGCTCTTTAACTTGGTGGGCAATTGGTGCTTCTCTTATAGCCTCAAATATATCTGCTGAACAGATGATAGGTATGAGCGGATCAGGATTTAAGCTCGGCCTTGCAATTTCTGCTTATGAGTGGATGGCAGCAGCAACGCTAATTATTGTAGCTGTATTCTTTATGCCGGTTTATCTTAAGAACAAGATATTTACCATGCCACAGTTTTTAAGTCAGCGCTACAATGAAAAGGTAGCAATGATCATGGCAGTATTCTGGTTAATGCTTTACATTGTGGTAAACTTAATGTCTATCCTTTATCTGGGGGCTCTGGCCATTAGCGGTATATCCGATCTTCCAATTACTTTCTGTATCCTTGGGTTAGCCGTATTTGCTATTATCATCACTTTAGGTGGTATGAAAGTTATTGGTTATACAGATGTTATCCAAGTGTTTTTCTTAGTGCTTGGTGGTTTAGTTGCTTCTTATATTGCATTGAACATCATTTCTGGTCAGCAGGGTATTGTAAAAGGTTTCGCCATTTTAACTGACGGTGCATCAGAGCATTTCCACCTGATTTTTAAGAAGGACAATCCTAACTATATGGATCTTCCTGGTTTAAGTGTTTTAATAGGAGGTATGTGGATTGCTAACTTAAGTTATTGGGGATGTAACCAATACATCACTCAAAGGGCACTGGGCGCTTCTTTACCGGTTGCAAGGGCAGGTCTTTTATTCGCGGCATTCTTAAAAATGCTGATGCCTGTAATTGTAGTTATACCTGGTATCGCTGTTTATTATATTATTAAAGAAAAGATCCCGGCAATTAGTCCTGATAGTTTATTGACTTCATCGGGTGTTCAGGATCCGAATAAGGCATATCCTGCGTTGTTAGGTTTGTTGCCTGTTGGTTTAAAAGGACTTTCATTTGCTGCATTAACCGCTGCTATTGTTGCTTCTTTAGCTGGTAAAGCAAATAGTATTGCTACCATTTTTACATTAGATATTTACAAGAAAGCCTTTAATCCTGGTGCAGGTGAAGGAAGATTGGTAAACGTTGGTAAAATTACTGTAATCGTTTCTATGTTACTTGCTGTAGTATTGTCGCTAATAGTAGGAGATGCATTAATGGGCGAAGGAAAACAAGGATTCCAGTACATTCAGGAATACACAGGTTTTGTATCACCGGGTATTTTTGCCATGTTTATCTTAGGTTTCTTCTGGAAAAAAACAACTTCAAATGCAGCATTATTTGCTACTGTGGGTGGTTTTATTACCTCAGTAATCTTAAAATTCTTACCAGGATGGGTAGATTTAGCTCCTTTACATGATTACGGATGGTCTGTAGCTAACTCAGCTGGCGTATTTGAAATGCCGTTTATGGATAGAATGCTGATTGTATTTGCAGTCTGTGTAATCGGAATGTATTTCATCAGTATCTATGAAAACAAAAAAGGTGTTGTTACAAATGGATTAGAAGTTGATGCGAAAATGTTTAAGGTGTCTACATCTTTTGCAGTTGGCGCATTAATTATTGTAGCAATGTTAGTTGCATTGTATACTGCTTTCTGGTAGTAGTTAAGAACACTTACATAAAAAAGGCGCCTTGAATTATCAAGGCGCCTTTTTTATTGCTTTTGTCATTTCCGTCATCTCGACGATAGGAGAGATCTCTCCTGTCGTCGAGATGACGAGGCGTGTGCTAGTATTTAAACACTTTACCACCAACCATTACTTCCTGTGTTGCTTCATCAAACGTAGCCTTTTGGCCAGTTCTTGCTGATGCATTTGTCATAATGTTTGCAATAGAGTGATAGTAACCAGCTTCAACAGGAGCATTTGTTTCTTTTCTGCTGCGTACACATTCCATCCAATTGCGCATGTGAGCTGAAGTCAGTTTATCACCACCAGTATTAGCAGAAGCTGCTACCTTTTCGGCAATCTCAGTAAGCTTAAGTTCAGGCAGCAAATTAGCTTTCATATTCATTTCAGCAGCTGCTTTTGCAGTAAGTCCACCTCTAGGAGATACAGTATTGGTATTCAGGTTCATTTCTCCTCCATTCGAATAATAGATCTCAGCAGGGTTTTCATCGCCGTTGTGCATTCTTGAAGTAAATACCACCTGGAATCCATTATCAGGATCATTTGGCTTACCATAATCAAATACAGCAGTAGTAGTGTCCCAGTTTCTGCGACCATCTTTCCACTGATAAATACCACCATTAGCCACAACGCTTCTTGGGTGTTTCAAATCAGTAAACCAGTGCACCGTATCAATCTGGTGCGACATCCATTGACCAGGCATTCCAGACGAGAAAGGCCAGAACAAACGATACTCTAAATATTTACGTGGATCCCATTCCTCAAACGGACGGTTTAATAAGAAACGTTTCCAATCTGTATCTTCCTGTTTTAGTTTAGCTACAAGGTCAGGTCTGCGCCAGCGTCCGGGCTGGTTTACATTCCAGCTTAGCTCTACCATTGTAATATCACCAAACTTACCATCTTTTATAAACTGAGAAGCTGCTTTGTAGTTCGCGCCACTTCTGCGTTGCGAGCCAATCTGCAATATCTGTTTCGATGCTTTTACAGCTTTTAACGTTGCTCTTGCATCTTCCATAGTTTCAGCAAAAGGCTTTTCGCAATACACATCACACTTGGCGTTTACGGCTTCAATTGCATGAGACGCATGAGCAAAATCTGGTGAACTGATAATAACTGCGTCAATATCTTTTAAACTATACAACTCATCGTTATTGCGGCATGCAGTTATATTGTGCCCAAATTTTTCCTTTAAATGATCAACACCTAAACCGCGACGGTAATTCCACAAATCAGATACAGCAACCATATCAAAATTCAATTCTTTGTGGTGATTTAGGAAACTAGGCAACAGGGAACTTTTGAAGCGGTCAGAAAAGCCAACCACACCAACTCTTACTCGGTCATTTGCACCAATAATATTTCCATAACTTTTTGCACTTAAACCCATAGTACCTAAATAGGTTCCAGCAGCTGCGATGGCAGATTGCTTAATAAATTTTCTTCTTGAATCTAACATGATCTATGATTAAAGTTGTTTAATTTTTATACTTCTATACGAAACGTTATCGCCGTGGTCCTGAAGCAAAATATGCCCTTTAGGAGCCATGCCAAAGTTTTTCCAGTCTTTATACTTACTACCAGCAACTAAAGCAAGAAATTCCGGAGTTCCTCTGGTAAATTCTACAACCTTAAAGCCATTTAACCAGTATTCAATTCTGTTATCAGGGAATACTCTGATCAAACCTCTGTTCCACTCTCCAATTTTTCTTTGCGCATTAGGGATTTTTTTACTTGTAATAAGGTCATATAATGAACCGAGCGTACGGTTGCCGTTTTTACCTAGCTTAGCATCCGGATGTCTTTCATCATCAAGGATTTGATACTCCATGCCAATTGCTGAGCCCGTGTTTTTCTCAGACAGCGTTACAAAATATTTAACACCACTATTTGCACCTTCAGTAAGTTTAAAATCGAACTTCAACTGAAATGCACCATATTCTTTAACAGTAACAATATCACCACCATTAGTAGATTCTGCAC
>NZ_JBFTIZ010000352.1:0-4073 GCF_056395165.1 Pedobacter sp. 10L46_2 | reverse complement strand
TCCATATTGTTAATTGCTTCAATGGTTACATGTTCAGTTTCCCAGATGCCGAATCCGTCTCTTTCATTCAGGATTTGATCGTTAATTTTTACATCGCCCTTAATTACAAATACATATAAGCCATTGTCTTTGTTTTTAAAATGATAATCTGTTTTGATCCCCTTATCAAATTTACCAATATTAAACCAGGCTTCCTGATAAATCCAAACACCCTGATCATCTTTATCTGGAGATAAGACTTGGGTGAGCTGATTTGGTTTCATCAAAGTATCATATCTTTCCTGATGATACCTTGGCGTTACATTGCGTTGATTTGGAAACAACCAGATCTGAAGAAACTTTACCGGTTCATTTCTGTTTTTATTAAACTCCTTATGGTAAATCCCAGTGCCGGCACTCATTACCTGAATTTCTCCGGCTTCAATAACCGCTACGTTTTCAAGGCTGTCTTCGTGTTGTAAGGCCCCCTCAAGAGGAATGGAAATAATCTCCATATTGTCATGAGGATGTTCACCAAATCCTTTTCCTCCATTAACCCAATCGTCGTTAAGCACTCTTAAGGCGCCAAATTGGATTCTTTCAGGGTTATACTGCATGCCAAAACTAAAAGTCTGATAGCTTTTAAGCCAGCCATGATCTGCAAGTGTACGCGTTGCAGCGGTATGTAATATTGTTTGTGCCATTTTAATTTTATTAAGCAAATTTTGATCAGACTTCGTCAAAGATGAGTTGCCTGGCCAATTCGATTTCTTTCTGACTAATTGTGTGAACTCTTCCTGCATAAATCTTCATAGAAATTTTTGCATTCATTTTTTTAATGATACCCTCGCTTACCTCAACTCTCCTTACCGGAACATGAGGATCAGGATCGCCTATTGTTATCAATATTGGCGTTTGTTGAAAATCGCCTTTATAGTTCCTCATGTTTATTTCTTTACCAATTAATCCACCGGTAAAGGCAACCGCACCACCATATCTGGCAGCATTTCGGGTAATATATTCAAGCGTTAAACATGCACCCTGCGAAAATCCAACAAAATAAATTTTGTCCTGAGGAATTCCTGAAGAGATAATTTCGCCGACAAGGTCTTTAATCACTGTAAGTGCGGAATCTAAAGCTGGTTGGTTTTGTTCAACAGGAGAAATAAAGCTATACGGGTACCAACTGTTATTGGTAGCTTGCGGAGCAAATAAAGCTGCATCATCCACCTTTAAATGATTGTTTAAAGAAATGATATCCTCAGCTGTAGATCCGCGGCCATGCAAAAAAACAATAGCTCTTTTAGCCTCAGCAACAGGAACACCTGCAGTTATAATATTTTTATTGTGTGTGTACATGTTAGTTTATTTTAGGTAAAATGCCCTCAATTTCTGATCTCATGTTTTCATATTGAGCAGGAAGTTTAAGGTTTGACCCTAAGTCTTCTAAAGATTCATCAACGGTAAAACCTGGATTATCGGTAGCAATTTCAAAAAGTACACCACCTGGTTCGCGGAAATATAAAGAATAGAAATAGTTACGGTCAATCTTTTCTGTAATGTTCAAACCCATTGCCACAACCTTATCTCTAAAGTACATTAAAGTGGCCTCATCTTTAACCCTGAAGGCAACGTGGTGCACAGATCCGCTTGCAACATGACCAACAGCTTCACCAGGGGCCTCTACAAGGTCAACAATGGCTGCATAGGTTACTGCATCTGTAACAAAACGTGACCGGTTCACTTCAGTTTTTTCCAATTTATATCCAAAAATGTCTGTTAAAACTTTAGCAGTACCATCCATTTTATTGGTTGTTATTGTTACATGATGAAAGCCATGGGTTGCATTTTCTTTGCCTATTTCAGGCGTGGTCCACTGTGCCCTTGCATCAGGAGTTTTAACTTCAGTCAGTTCAAATTTTAATCCATCAGGATCAAGAAAAGTCAGATACCGTTCTCCAAATTTTTCAGCAGGTTTGTTGTAGATTACATTGTTTTCTTCAAACCTGTTTTGCCAAAATTCTAAACTCCCGGCCGGAACACTGTACCCAATTTCGGTTACCTGTCTTGAACCTCGTCGGCCGGTCATAATTCCTTCCCATGGAAAAAATGTCAAAATACTTCCTGGTGTTCCTTGTTCATCACCGTAATAAAAGTGATAGGTATGTGGGTCATCAAAGTTTACGGTTTTTTTAATCAATCGTAAACCTAGTATGCGGGTATAAAAATCATAGTTCTTTTTTGCGTTTCCTGCAATTGCAGTAATGTGGTGCAGGCCTAAAATTCTGTTGTTCATGGCTACCTATTTTAGTGGTTTAATTAATTAATTCTTAAATAACACTACAAATTTAGGGGGAACTTTTATTTTAAATCTTACCATAGATTAAGAAATGCGTAGCTTTATATTTAGATATTTAAGTATGATTAGATTCATCCTCTCCGTTGTTTTATTGTCGGCTAGCTTGGTATCAAGTGCGCAAGACTCCATAAGTATTAAAATCTACCCTAAGTACGATAGTGTAAGTAAGTTTCATCGCTTTTTGTTTGGAGAAAATTACCGTAAGGAGTATGCGATGAGTACCAAAGTACCCATTATTAAAATTTCGGAAATTAAAGGTGGGTTAACGCCGGTCAAAAGGGGTGGAGGCAATCAATCGCATTCGTTAAGATTGGTAGATAAACAGGGCAAAGAGTGGGTACTTAGAAGTGTAGAAAAGTTTCCGGAAATATTGTTGCCCGAAATATTCAGAAAAACATTTGCGGGTACGGTAGTAAAAGATAATATGTCGGCCCAGAACCCATTCTCGGCCTTAGCAGTCCCTGATATTGCAGATGCTGTAAATGTGCCACACAGCGATCCTATGATTGGGTGGGTATTGCCGGATACCGGATTAGGTGAATTTGCCAAGGTGTTCCAGAATACGCTTTGTTTACTGGAGGAAAGAGAACCTGTTGGGGATACTGATAATTCGGAAAAGATGATGCGCAAGTTAACAGATGATAATGATAACATTTATGATGGCCGGGCATTACTAAGAGCAAAAGCATTGGATGCTTTGCTGGGAGATTGGGATAGACATGAAGATCAATGGAGATGGAAGCCTGAAAAGAATGTTGATGGAACTATGAAATATCTTCCAATTCCGAGAGACAGAGATCAGGTCTTTTATTTGTCGGAAGGCCTTGTGCCAAGATATGCGCAATCCTCGTGGCTATTGCCAATGATACAGGGGTACGAAAGAAGCCTGCCTGATATTAACTGGTTCTTTTGGGAAGGAAGAGCTATTTATGGAAGATGGTTTTCTGGGATAGATGAAAAGGAATGGAACGAGGTAGTAAAGGATTTTTGTGCTTCTTTAACCGACGAGGTGTTTGAAAAGGCCCTTAAAAAACTACCTGAACCCGGATATTCTCTTCGCCATGATCGCATACTGGCCCAGCTTAAAGAGAGAAGAAAGAACCTTCCTGAATTGATGAATAAATACTATCATTTTATAAATAGTATAGTTGATATACAGGCAAGTAATAAGAATGAGCTGATCAATATAACAGATGGGCCGGATAAGGCTTTAAATGTAACGATCCATAAAATATCTAAGGAAGGACACATTAAGGATGTTATTTTTATCAGAACTTTTAATCCAAAAGTAACCAGAGAAATTAGGTTATATGTGAAAGATGGTAACGACAGTTTGATACTAGATAATAAAACCTCAACTATTAAACTAAGGATAATTAGTGTTGAGGGTAAAAAAACATTTCATGTAGAAAACTCACCTCGTAAAATCCGTGTTTATGGTAAAGATGACAACATAGCTTTTACGGGGAATGCAAACAAGTTTCTTAAGAGATTGGATAACGACACCTCTAATACACACTTCGTGTACACAGATCTTTATAAAAGAAAGATGCTGCTTTTAAATGCCAGTTATAATATAGATGACAGGGTTTTGCTTGGTTTATCATATAAAATTACCCAACCCGGTTTTAGGAAACTGCCTTATGGAAGTACACATTCATTCTCATTTTTGCACTCTTTTGCAACATCGGGTTTTAGATTCAATTATAGAGGAGAAATGTTTAAAGTTTTAGGT
>NZ_JBFTIZ010000351.1:0-4082 GCF_056395165.1 Pedobacter sp. 10L46_2 | reverse complement strand
CTTACAACGATTGACGGGCCATTAGTGGTTTCAAGTGGAGGAAACTTTATAAGCCGGGATAACGTGGGAGCCTATGTTTCCATTAACCGGGCATTTTTTAAGTGGTGGGAAAATAGCAGCTCTGCGTCTTTTTTTTATTCATCCTCAAAATCCAAAATAAAAGCTATTTCCATCCAAAACGGAACCTCTGCATCGTTTAGTTTTAATAATAATTTCAAGGCAACTAAACAGTTAAATTTCTATCTGAACTACAGCCAGAGCCTTCCTTCAACCAGCGGGAATACATACACGTACAGTGTACGTGATTTCAGGGTGGGTGCCAGATTAAAGTTGCTTAAAGATAATTTGATCATCAACCCCTCCGGCTTTCTGGGTACTGTAAACAAATATGATGTACGTTTTAACGAATTTGTGCGGACGGAAAGAACGGACTATTATTATAAGAACTTCGGTCTTGGTATTACTTATTTATTTGGAAGGTCGAAGGTTTCCGGAAACAACAAGGATATATCTTTTGATGAGAAAAGAAGAGCTCAATAGCAACGCTTCGGCCTAATTAAATTTTTTGAATATTTCTAGCATGGTCTCCTTATCAAGGCTTTCCATATCTATCAATTTGAGCGATTTGACCATTTTAAGAGTAGTGGTTTTATAGTGCTGGAAATGGGGAGTTTTCAAGTGCGATTGGTAGGTAGCTTTATCTGCGTACATTTCGATGATGCGGATTTGGGTAGGGCTTTCCTTTTGGTACATTGGAAAAATGGCGATCACACCTGGTTCCAGTTTTACCGATGCCGAGGCCTCTTCCTTTAGGATAGTATTGTAATCTTTGAGATATTCGGGCAAGATTTCGATCTCCGAAATCCGGACCATTAAGTCAGGTTTTGTTGCAGGTATTAATGGTTCCCCAATTATTTTTCTTACCGTATTTGCCTGCATGATACTGATGTTTGTATGGATCAGTTCGGCAAGCTGTTCGAGTTGTTTGTCTGTGATTCCTGTATTTTTCCCGATATTAATATGAGATTGCAGTTGGCCTTCAACACCCGGCATTGATGCCAGAGCAGCAATGGTTATCAGTTCCCTTTGCTGATAGTTTAATACATCACTTACAAAAATATCGGCAAACAAATGTTCCTTTAAAAAAGTATCAATCCGTGGTGCAAATTCTCCGAAACCGGGTGCAGGTTTTGATTGTGCTGTTCTAGTTAATTCTTCCAAAACCTTTCTACCCAATTCATATTTGTCTTTTGCACCATTTTCTACAACAATTTCTTTTCCCGTTTTGTCGGTGATGCTGTTTTCTTTTCTCTCCTTGGCTACTGTCATAAAAGTATTAATGGCATTAAGGCTTCTTGGAAAGCCACAATAGGCATAAAGCTGAACCAATGCTTCTTTGATCTCATTCTCTGAAAGTCCTGAATCCAGTCCTTTATTCAGTTCCGCTTTCAATAGCGCTAAATTTCCCGTTGCGGTAAGTGCCGAAATAATGACCAAACTCTGCTCCTGAGCGGAAAGAGAGGTATTAACTGCTTTTTTTTCTTGTGCATCCATTTTAGTAATATTTATAGTGAGCACAAGAAATAGTGCCCATTTTAGAAATTTTCTGTTGCCCATGAGCTTTATACTTTATATGACAAATCTCGGGGTTGCAGGCGACATAAGGTTTATACAGGATACGGATTCATTTACCAGTTTTACTGATATTAGATTTAGTACATTGTCTTACAGCTGGTGGTTTATTAAGTTTGTAGTATGAAAGATATCGAAAGAATTGATACGGTAAGACAGTATAACGAATCTATGGGCGTAGATACGTTGCATCCACTGGTAAGCGTGGTTAATTTTGATGAGATCCCTACTTATCAATATTTCAGGAGGTATATGGGAGTTTATGCTATTTTTTTAAAGTATATAAAGTGCGGAAATATGCGTTATGGTTGTCAACCGTATGATTACGAAGATGGGACACTTGTATTTATATCGCCAGGTCAGGTATACGGTATTGACAGCAAAGGAGAAATTATTAAGCCTTCAGGAAAGGCTCTTGTATTTCATCCAGATCTAATTGTTGGTACGCATCTGGGAAAACACATCAAAGATTACTCTTTTTTTTCCTATGATGTGAACGAAGCACTTCATTTATCAAAAAAGGAAAGAGCAAATATTAATGATTGTTTTGAGAAGATTGCGTCTGAAATTGATATGAATATTGATAAACATAGTAAGACCTTGATTGTATCTAATATTGAGCTTTTCCTTAACTACTGCATGCGTTTTTATGACCGCCAATTTATCACCCGCACCAATATCAATCACGATATTTTGGTACGGTTTGAAAATCTATTGAATGATTACTTCAAATCAGATTTGACACAGAATTTAGGCTTGCCAAGTGTAGCCTGGTGCGCAGAACAATTGCATTTGTCGCCAAATTATTTTGGGGATTTAATAAAGAAAGAAACCGGAAATACTGCATTGGACTATATTCAATCGAAATTAATAGACGAAGCTAAGATTAAAATATTTGATCCTTTTAAATCTATAAGTAATATTGCAGATGAATTAGGATTTAAATACCAACAGCATTTTACACGTCTGTTTAAACAGCGGACCGGAATGACGCCCAATGAGTATAGGAAAAGATGTTAAACTATTTAAGACTCTGCTTAAAAAACAATTCCAGTTTATCAAAAGGAATGACATCAATTTTATCATATAAATCAACATGAACTGCATCTGGAATGATCATTAGTTCCTTAGGCTCTGCAGCCATTTTATAGATGTCCTCACTGAAATAGCGTGAATGTGCATTTGCTCCTGCTATCAGCAGAATTGGTCGCGGAGAGATCTCTTTAATGTAAGATAACAATGGCATGTTCATAAATGATAATGGATTGGTGACAAGCCATGCCCCATTTGAATTGACCGAATTAGGATGAAAGCCACGAGGAGTACGGTAGTAGTTAAAATAATCTACAACGAACTGAGGCTCATCTCCCTTCAATTTCTCTGGCAAATTACGAGGCCCATCAGCTGGCGCTCCTTTTTCGGCATCTTCCCAACGCTGTTGGCCAATTTTTTCAAGCATTTGGGTACGTTGTTCAATGGTCATCGAGTCATTGTAGCCTTTCGACATCACTCTGGTCATATCATACATACTAGTTGTGGCAACAGCCTTTACTCGTTTATCAACAGCCACCGCATTTAGTGCCATCCCGCCAAAACCACAGATTCCAATAATTCCTATTTTATTCCTGTCAATAAATGGCTGTAATCCAAGATAGTCAACTGCTGCGCTGAAATCTTCGGTATTAATGTCCGGTGAGGCTACGTTTCTTGGTTCGCCACCACTCTCGCCAGTGTAAGATGGGTCGAATGCGATTACAGCAAATCCACGTTCTGCCATGATGTTGGCATATAGACCTGAAGATTGCTGTTTAACTGCACCAAATGGTCCGCTAACGGCAAGCGCAGCTAATTTTTCGTTCCCGTGGTTTTTAGGTAGGTATAGATCGCCAGATAATGTAATTCCATACCGGTTTTTGAAGCTAACTTTTTGGCGAGTAACCTTATCGCTTAATTTGAATGTATAATGTTCAGATTGTTCTGTAGTGTTCATTTTCTTTAAATTGTTATTAGATGATATTTTTTGCGCAGTTTGTGCGGTTAGTTGAGTAACAGCTATCAGCACTGCAACCATTGTTAGTTTTAAATTTTTCATTGTCATCTATTGTTATTTAGGTCATTAAATTCTATTTGTTTGAGCATTTTTGCGGGAACACCACCTACTATGGTGTTAGCAGGAACATCTTTTGAAACTACAGCACCTGCAGCAACAATTGAATTTTCGCCGATGGTTACCCCAGGAAGTATAGTTGCGCCGGCACCTATCCATGCATTTTGTTTAATTAGGATGGGTTGACACAACATTCCGCGTCGTTCGCTTGGCAGTAAAGGATGGTTTTCAGTAACAAGGTTTACTCTAGGGCCTATAAGCACATGATCTTCAATTGTAATACCGCCCATATCTAAAAAAGAACAGGCATGATTGATAAAAACATGTTTGCCTATCTTAATGG
>NZ_JBFTIZ010000350.1:0-4776 GCF_056395165.1 Pedobacter sp. 10L46_2 | reverse complement strand
AACCCAACCCATTCACCACCCCCGGTTACTGCAATAACAGCTTTTCCTTCTTTTATCTTTTGGGCGATAGATTCGGGACTGCGCTTTGCGATCCCAGATCCTCTGGCAATTGCCGAAGATTCAGTTTCTTTAACGATTTCATCAACATGTTTTATATCAGCGACGGTAGCGATACGAACAAATATCATTTGATTTTCCATTTTTTTAAAAGATTAATGAACGGCTTTATCAAATGAGATGCCCATATAAAGCTTACAAGCAAGAAATGCCCTTTGTAATTAAATAAAGCCGTTTACCACCTATTTCTTGCCTTTTAGCCAATAAAAATAGTCTTCCAATATGGTATGGTTTATTCCGTTTTGGTTGGGCTCATGGATAAAAAAATAAAGTTTGAAAAAAAATATAAATAAAGTCTACAGTTTTAGTAGACTTTATTTATATTTGTCCCATAGTCATGTGGCCGAGTGGTTAGGTGAGGGTCTGCAAAACCTTTGACGGCGGTTCGAATCCGCCCTTGACGTCCAGTTCAATTTCTACATTGTCTGAATCATTAGATGTTTGGTTAGATCTAAGTTTTGTTTAAAAAGCAGCCAGGTTGGATGACCTGGCTTTGCTATTTAACAGCAGAAATGTATTTCCAGATCAGAAAGAAAAACTATTGCGAAAAGAAACGGGGATACAGCAATCCGCCGTATCCCCGCTATCTAAATTAACGCTCTCATATACATAGACGCCTAAATATTCTATTTATTGTATCAGAGGTAAAAAAAATATTATTTTTCATAAAATTCAATCGGGAGTTGGTCGGGATCAGAAATAAAAGTAAAACGTTTATCAGTAAACTCATCAACACGGATCGGTTCAGCTTCTACACCTTTACTATTAAGCACACTAATCACCTTATCAAGATCATCTACTTCAAAAGCAAGATGTCTTAATCCTGCAGCTTCTGGTCTTGAAGGACGTTTAACCGGATCAGGGAAAGAGAAAAGTTCTATAATGTAAATGCCATTTAATGCCAGATCTAGCTTGTACGATAACCTTTCGGCTCTATATACTTCTCTAATTATTGTAAGTCCTAAAACATCAGTATAAAATGCTTTCGAAACTTCATAGTCACTACATATTATCGCAATGTGATGGACTTTATTTATCATATTCTCAGTTCGTGTTACTTGGCTGCAATTGTAAGTTTATAAATCTCTCCCTTGTTTCCCGCTAAAAGAATAAGCTTACCCTTTTTTGCTTTTTGGACCACATTGAAGCTTGAGGTGGAAATATTATGCCAATTCAACCCTCCATCTTTAGATACATCAGTGCCGGATGTGCCGGTTGCCAGCAAAACCTTTGAATTAACATAAGCAACTCCCGAACGGAAACCGCTTACAGGCTTTAGAGGTTTTTTCCAGCTCTGTCCTCCGTCATTGGTCAACAATACATTATTGGTATTCTCTTTATCTTTTAAATAATTCCCACCAACAACAACCCCTTTGTTCTTGTCAAAAAATGCGATAGAGAACGGACCGGTGCTACTTTCTCCCTGTAAAATAGGACATTTAAAAACCTTCCAGGTGTATCCGTAATTGTTCGAAAAGTAAATATTAGATACCGCACCACCGGTTGCAATCCATACTTTACCCTTACCGATTGTTTTAATAGTAGATCCACTAGCAGCAAAGCTGGCTTCACCCGGGGCCATATTTGTTTTCAAATTATCCGAAACATCTGTCCATGAGGTTCCACCGTCTCTTGTTCTAAGAAGCTGCATCTTGTTCTTGATCGGATCACCAAAAGTCATTCCTGTTTGCCCATCCCAAAAGTCCATACCATCCAGAAAAATTGCAGAATCAACATTCTTATAATGCTCTGTCCATGTTTTACCACCATCTTTCGTGAGTAAAATAAACGCAGGAGCACCCGCATTTACAACTACCGCCCTATCCGCATCAAAGGCTTCAATATCTCTAAAATCAAGGGTTTCATACCCAGCAGGCATTATCCATTCCCAGGTTACACCTCCATCAATAGTTTTCCCAATACTGCCATTACTACCACTTACCCAGGCAACATGATCAGAAACAATAGACATACCCCTTAAGCTTGTATTTGTACCTCCTGTTAAGGGTATTAACTCATAGGTTTGTCCGAACCCTAATAAGGGCAAAAAAACCAGGCACCAGATTAGTTTTTTCATTATTTAACTCTTTTCCAAACTTCTGATCTGCCAATCAGAGAGATACCTACATATCCTCTCATGTTTAGCTGACCGTTATCTTTAAGTGTCATATTGCAGCTATAGGTCTTACCCGACTTAGGATCATATATCGTCCCATCAGTCCATTTACTACCTGCAAAAACAAAATCTTTAAGTATTTCTAATCCTAGTATGGGTCTTGATTTCAAGCTTGCATCAGGGTTTTTCAAATCCGTTTTAACAATTCCTTTGTCGTCTTTTGTTTCTTTGAGCCAAACTATTTTACCAAAGTATTTATCACCTTTTTTGGCTATTTCTACGTGAGCCTCACCGGTTGAATTGATCCATTTTCCAAGGATGGCATCCTTGTTTTGCGTAAAGCCAGAGAAAGATATTGCAGTGAAAAGCAACAGCAGTGAAAAATATTTCATAATCATAAGTTAGTGTTTTTTAAAGTTAACAAATCAGCCATAGAATAAGAAAAAAACTTACTCTGCCAGCTCCTTTAAAAGAACGGAAGAAATCGCTGAATAATCATCATTAAAATGATGAGTACCGGGAATACTGGTTACTTTGATGCCATTTCTCACAAATTTATCCTTAACATCAGCATCTTCTTCTGTCCCAAAAACACACAGGGGTTTTAATGATTTGATCTTTTTCATTTCTGCAATTACATCATATTTATCATTCGAGCTTCCAATGCTAAGCATGTCTGCAATGTGAATTTCAAAATCAGCGGTCACATCAGGAGAAAGTGAAAAAACTGCCTTTAAGTCGCCCTTCAACTCAGCTGACAACCTGCTTGCCAGAAACGGAACAACTGAAGCGCCAAAAGAGTATCCGGCAAGTACAAAGTTTTCTTTTCCAAACTCCTGTTTGTAATATGCGATGGCCTTGCTTAAATCTGCAGTTACACCCTCCGGAGTTTTAACATTCCAAAAATATTTTTGTGCATCAAGGCCAATTACTGAGAGTCCTTTTGATGCCATTGATTCGGCCAGAGATTGATCAAAACTAGTCCAGCCACCATCACCAGAGATCATAAAAACCAATGGCAGGTTATTCTTTTTACCAGATGGAACCAGTGTTAATGGCATCCCACCGGAATAAGCCTTAGGTTGCGAAGTTTTAAAGAAATCATAAGCAGATTTTTGCTCATTAAAGGATGGAGCAGCCAATACTTTTTTATATGCCGTATTAAAATCAGGAAGCCAATTATTAGCGATAGAAAATCCATGACCTACTTTTGTTAAGGTTACAAGTTCAGTCATTGRCATCCCCTTTAAAAAAGCTGCAGTAGCATCAAATGGGCAGGTCTGATCTTTCACCCCATTTAAAACAATAAATGGGGCAGTTAAGCTTTTTGTAGCCTCCAGATAGTAAGAAACCCCCGGCTTTAAAACATGCTGTGTGAGTCCGGCACCTTTACACATAGGTTTTTTAATATTAATATCTGGGCAAAAGCCTAAAGCTATAGCCCCCTTAAATGTATTTGCAGGTGCCTGCGCCAATATTCCGTATATCAGAACAGCCCCATATGAATACCCCAGAAGTACTGGCTTATGATAGTTGGTCAGTTTGTATTTCTTTTGGATAAAAAGACTCAGTTCTTCAAAATCCGCTGCTGGATATAAACATTGAGCAGATTCTTTTGATAAATAATTGCCATAACGTTTGCCATCAATACCTAACACCAATGCCCCCTGATTGGCAATATTCTTTGCCATATTAATAACTCCATTCTTCCAGCCGCCATCTCCTGAAACGAATAAGGCAACAGAAGTTGGAGTTCCGGTGGGATGATATACCGTTATTAAACCAACGCATCTTTTCTTATACTCTTATTAAGGTTTAATTACTTTAGTTAATACATTTGGAACCTGCAAAAGATCATAATCCTGATCATATATCAAATACTTATTGTGCCATACCGGCGAGAACTTCTCTTTTGATGCGCGCAGTCCCTTATAATGAGAAAATGACCGGATCTTTTCGTAGGCAAATCTCATAGATCGCTCGGTAAAATTGTGCGGTGTTGTAAGGCCCGACAAAGGGGCAAAACCCAGGTTAACTGCAGTATAATTTTGTTCCTTAAGGTGATTAAATAAGGCTACCATAATAAAATCAATAACACCGTTAGGCGCATCGGCAGTTTTTCTGATCAAATCGTAAGTTCCTTCGCCCTTTACATAATCAGGTATTACATTTAAAAAAGCAACAATCTTTTCTTCTGTGTTTTCTACCGTGATGATAGTTTGATTTTTCAATTCATCCCATATAAATATACCTTGCGAAAACACGATTTCTTCGCGCTCTGTTTCTTTAAGCCACTCGTCAGATACAGATTTAAGTTTTTGAAGCAAACCATCTTTAATGGGACCATTATAGATCTTTGTATGAAATCCCTGATCCGATACTTTTTTAAGCGCATTCCTGATAGATTTTCGGCTTCCCCCTTCCAAAGAAAAAGTAGTCAGATCAACCACGCCCTCTTGTCCTAGAAAAAGTCGCTTTTTTCCCAAAGAAACAAAATCGTCCAGGCTTTCTTCCGACACCCTGTAATAAAGGCTTTTCATCCC
>NZ_JBFTIZ010000349.1:0-4168 GCF_056395165.1 Pedobacter sp. 10L46_2 | reverse complement strand
ACTTACAACCGAAAGCAGTACAGAAAGCTTGCTTTCAGAGAGTTTAAAGTTCGAAAACGGCAATATCTATTCTTTATTCTTTATCGGCAAACAAGCAAGTCTTGATTATCTGCTTATTAACGATAACATTAAAGCTCCTGCCGCTGAAAAAGCATTTGTAAGATTTATTAATTTATCGCCTGATGCTTCTGCGCTTAATCTTGCATTTAAAGATAGCGTTGCAGTAGCTACCGACAAAGCATACAAAGCTGCAAGTGATTTTGTAGAGATTCCTGCTAAAATTTACACCTTCGAAATTAAGGATAAAGCATCCGGTGCTGTAAAAAAAGAACTGAAAGACATCGATATCAAGAAAGGCAAAACTTATACCATCATATCAAGAGGCATGCTTACTCCATCTGGAACAGAACATGCTTTTGACGGACAAGTCATTACAAATCAATAACCCCTACATCTCTCCTCTCTCAATGGCGGCTATTTTTTCTAATCGTTGAACATGTCGTTCTTCATTAGAAAAGATAGCCTTGAGAAACGCTCTAACAATATCTTTAGCTAACTCAATTCCAATAACACGTTCTCCAATACATAAAACATTCACATCGTCGTGCTCAACAGACTGGTGTGCTGAATAGGTATCATGACATACACCAGCTCTTATACCCTTAAATTTATTTGCAGCTACACTAACTCCTACCGAACTGCCGCACACTAAAATTCCTCTATCGCCTTCTTTATTTAACAAAGCATGGGCTACATGCGCAGCATGATCGGGATAATCGCTGGGTGCACTTGTATGAGTACCCTTATCTATCACTTCATATCCATCATCAAGCAACATTTTTACTAATATGGTTTTATATGCAAAACCTGCATGATCTGATCCAATTATAACTTTCATAAATCTAATTTCAGTTTTTTGATTCTAATTCGGCAACTGTAAATGCTTTTTGTCTGCTTTTAAGTTTCTCACGAACACTCACTACGTCTTTAACATCAATTTTACCTGCATTGTTTTGCCACGAGTTTCTAATAAAACTTAACAACTGAGCAATATCTTCATCAGAAATTTCATCGCTATGACCAATTCCAGGCATATCACCAGCAATTTCTGGCGCTTCATATACGTGGCCATTAACATTTACCGGGCCGGTTAATCCAAATAAAACAATTGAAATTAAAGTGTTTTTATCGCCATTTACCCATTGCGACTTATTTAATGGTGGTGCTAAAGAGGCAATACCATTACCATCGTGCGAATGGCAAGTTTGACAGGTAGATAAGAACAGTGCCGATCCTTTTGGATATTCTTTGGCAAGCGCATCCGGATCACGGTTCTTTTTAGTGTTATTATAAGCGGTAATTACTTTCTGTAACTGTTTATTTATTTTCAAATTGGTATCGGGTTCAAACTTGGCTATTGTTTCTTTAAACGACTCTTCGCGATAAGCTAAATTGCTGATCACAGCATCAGAAACAAAACTGTTATTCGGATACTTTTTAGTCAGATTTACCAACATGTTATCAGCGGCTTGTTCATTAAATGGTTTAATATATTTTGATACAAATGCCACATAAGGAGCAGCCAATTCGTCGTTACTATCAACTAATTCATCTAATGCTTTCACATAGCTAGCATAAGACGATGAGTTAATTACCGACGGCAGCACTGTTAACGCCTGCATACGGATTGGCCATTCTGTACTTTTCAATAAGGCCAGCACTTCATTTGTTTCTAATGCATTAAGCCCTTCCAACGTCCATAACGCATGAATCACCTGTAATGGATTTGTCGTTTGTTTTAAAACTGCTTTTAAATGAGGGATTGCTTGCTTGTATTTTCCATCTATCAGCGTTTGCTGAGCCATATCCCGTAAATAACCGTTAGTACTTCCCAATAATGCTATCAATTTTTCAGGATCATTAGGAATGCTTGTAGCAACGGCCTTTTTACCTTTTGGAACAATTTTATAGATTCGGCCACATGCCAATGGCAATGTGAGGTTTCTCGCTTTAATCTGACCTGATAAATATGGCGTAACATAGGTTTTATGCTGAATAATGCCTCTATACATGTCTACAACATATAATGCCCCATCAGGGCCATTGTATAAGCTAACCGGTCTGAATCTTTCATCAACACTGGCCAGGAACTCCTTATCTTTATATGCCTGCTCCCCTTTTACTACATATCCGGTTTCTTTTAAAATATTCCTCTTAATTAAGTTAGCCGAGGGTTCTGCTACAAAAGCATTAAAATCATAAGCACTGCCAAACAGATCTCCCCGGTAAATCAACGGACCGCAAGCTGCTGTAAAGTTTCTTAATCTTAAGCTGTCATCTAATGTTCCTGGAGAATAACCTCTGTTTACGCCCGGGGTTGGTCTAATTGGATATACACGGTTGTTTGGTACTGTTCTTTCAGAAAAGCCATCCACTCCTCTTTGATTTTTATTTGAGGCACCAAAACCGGGACTAAAATAATCGCCCAACAAGTTCGTCGAATTATCATTATAGTATAACCTGCCATAATTATCCTGACTTACTCCCCACTGACCTCTAAAATGAGTATCCTCAATCAACCATTTATCGCCTTGTTTTCTATATCGTTTACTTGATTTTGCATTGTAAATCCAATTGTCAAGGGCTCTTAACAAGCCATTTGGCTGATGCTCCACATTACCATCTACCGCGTATTTACTATCGACAAGCGTCCTTTTTACTGGCTTATCATTTTTAAGTTCATAGTACCATAAGTTTGGCGGTTCAGCCACCAGAATACCATCTTCAATTAAACAAATTGCCCTTGGCAGCACCAATGAGTCGATTACTAGTTTACGCTCGTCTGCAACACCATCTTTATTTTTATCTTCCAGAATAATGATCTTACCCGATGGCTTATCTTCTCCGGTACCCAATGTATCAGGCATATATCCATTCATTTCTACTACCCACATACGCCCTTTCTGATCAAAGCTCATTGCCACAGGTGTTGTTACTATTGGCTCGGCTGCAATAAGTTCTACCTCAAAACCATCTTCTATAACCATTTTACTTATGGATTCATCAGCAGGAACCACCGGTGATGTGTTAAAGTCGATGGGTTTATCGGAAGTAGCTTTTGTTGTAGAAACCTTTTTATAACTCTGACATTGGTATAAAGAAAATACAATAAGGATTAAAAATGCGTATATGTAAACTTTCATAATAGGAACAAACGTAGAATAGTATTTAGTTATTTTTAAGTGGAATTTGTTGAAGTACTTTTAGCAAATAGCCCCAGAATTTTTGTACTGAAGATACCTGTACCTTTTCATCGGGCGAATGTGCACCATGAATTGTTGGTCCAAAGGAGATCATATCCATTCCCGGCAGGTGGCCACCCAAAATACCGCACTCTAAACCAGCGTGGCAGGCATTAACATTAGGTTCGGAATTAAAACTGGATCTATATAGATCAGCCATCAATTCTAAAATACTGGAATCGGGATTAGGTTTCCAACCCGGATAATCGCCACTGCGTGAAACATCGCATCCAATAATTTCCAGAGATGCACCAACGGCAATTGCAACATCTCGTTTAGTGCTTTCAACACTACTGCGTTGCAATGATTGGGTCACAAACTCTCCGTTTCCAATAATCACTCTGGCCAGGTTAGAAGAGGCTTCCACCAGGTCAGCAATATCAGGGCTCATCCTAAAAACACCGTTTGGAAGAGAGTAAACTGCATTCACGATCTTGGTAAAATCTGCTTCGTCCATTGCAAACTTAGGCAATTGGGTTTCAACGGCAGAAATCAATAAAGAAGGTTCTATGGCATGAAATTCTGCCTCAACAATAGCTGTAAAACTTTTTATAAAGGAATTAAACTTTTCTTTTTGAGCAGGTGTTACCACAACCACAGCTTTAGATTCTCTTGGAATGGCATTTCTTAGGCTTCCGCCATCTACCGAACTCAACTGAATACCAAGTTCCTTATTTGCCTCATAAAGTAACCGGTTCATCAATTTATTCGCGTTGGCCCTGCCTTTATGGATATCCATACCGGAGTGGCCGCCTAGTAAACCTTTTATAGAGATCTCAAAAGCAATGCTGCTGTCTGCAACCTGTTTTTGTTTATAAGTATATATCGTATTTGTATCTATACCGCCGGCACAGCCGATGGTAAGC
>NZ_JBFTIZ010000348.1:5166-5890 GCF_056395165.1 Pedobacter sp. 10L46_2 | reverse complement strand
TATATAGGCAATACCAGGACCAAGAGTTAGGTAAGCTGGTGCAAACAGATCTGAAATCAGCGTTTTTCCATCTCCCTCGTACCTATATCCTTTAGCGAATTGCGTTTGGAAATTCGCATAAAAGGTATACATCCAATATTTGGAGGCTTTATAACCGAGCAAACTATTTAATATAAGCCTGTCGTCATTTTTACGAACGCCAATATCGTCTTGCTTGCTCAGACCAAATCCAACGATTGCTTTATTGTCCCAGGTCCATTTGTTTTTTTTATAGTTAAAGTCGTAGTTAAAAACGAGATTTCCAGCAATTGAATTTACACCTCCTGCTGCCCAATTTGAAAATGAGCTTTGATTGATTAAGAAAGTATTCTCCCCGTGAATTGTCCAGGTTTTAGTCGTATCTGCAGCGGGTGTGTCTTGTGCATAGCCAATAAAGCTGGCACACGACAATGAAAGTAATAGGGCGATTTTTTTCATAATAGGTACTGTTTTTGATAAATTTTAAACAATTGTGTTCTAATTTTTTCGATAAATGATTAATCTAATATCGTAAAATGTTATTATTTTATCAAAATATACGCCCGTACTGAAAGAGGAGTATGCTTTTGGTTTAGCTATATTAGAGATACTGGTCTGGTGCCATTGTTGGTGCCAAACCAGTATCGAGTGTTAAGCTTCTTTAGTTTATTTTGTATAAACTACCGTCTGTCCAAGTGAATAAATC
>NZ_JBFTIZ010000348.1:4262-5149 GCF_056395165.1 Pedobacter sp. 10L46_2 | reverse complement strand
TTCAATAACCGGCTCTTTCTTACAGCCGGTAAACAGAAAAATCAAAGGGAGACAACACATATAAATAATTTTTTTCATCACTATATAGATTTTAATATCCTGGATTCTGTACATAAGTTCCTTGAGAGTAATTCATTTGAGGCTGAGGAATAGGTAGGAATTCATCCCTGCCAGCAGTAAAATGTGCAAGGTTAAACCAATCAAAACGTTTTTTCTCCTTTTCAATGTAGGCGTTCATTACCGTACTTAACTGTCCCCAACGCATGAGATCGTAAAAGCGTCGTCCTTCGCCTGCAAGCTCCAACCTGTCTTCCCACATTAATGCTTTCCATGCAAAATCTTTGGTCCAGGTACAGTTTACACCGGGTTTATATTGTTCTACTTTATAATTCATCCACAAACTTCCATCGTCTTTCTTTAAACGGCCAAGGCTATTTGCTGCCCGTGCCCTTATTCTGTTTATGATGGGGAGGGCTTCATCAGTTCTATCTAATTGGATTAAGATTTCGGCCTTCCAAAGCAATACTTCTGCATAGCGAATTTCTTTCTTGTTCATTGAATTTTGAACATAAAAAGGCTTGAACATGCAGTTACAATCAGGACGGACCTGTTCTTTCATAGAGTTGAAGTATCCATATTGAAATGGCGCACGTGATCCAGATTCATCAAACATAAGTTTGTTGTCATATTTCCAGGGATAGCCAGGTATCGCCACAGTGTGTCCCATTCGTGGGTCAAAAGCATGATCCTTGAAATACTGTTTGTAAAGCTGTCCGCCTAATTCAGTATTGTTGTAATTGTCGAAATCAGGTAACCCGGTTCCATCAGTTTTAAAAGCATTTATCATGTTGTGGGAGATTTTATGAAAATCGCAGCAGCCAAAATAC
>NZ_JBFTIZ010000348.1:0-4174 GCF_056395165.1 Pedobacter sp. 10L46_2 | reverse complement strand
GACCACCAGGGTGCATTAAGCTGATCGCCCCAGTTTACCCTTCCATTGGTTGTTCCATCGTCTAAAGAGTACTGGATTTCCCAAAGAGACTCTTTGGTATTGTTATCATATTCAATCATAAAGTTCTCTGCAAAATCCGGAGTCAGGTCATACTGCGATCCATCTCTTGCGGTAATTTCATTAATATGTGCCAAGGATTTGTTTAAAGTTTCTTTGTTGATATTAGTCACCTCATGCCTGTCATTTTTTTCATACGCTCTAAATAGTAGGGCTTTGGCGGCAAGGGCATGAGCGGCAAACTTAGTAGGGCGGCCCTTTTCGGCCTGGGTTTCTGGCAATATATTGGATGCATCTTCTAAATCCTTGATGATCTTATCCCACAATTCAAGGTCGTTTACGGAACCTTTAGGCCGGTTGGAAATTCCTGCAACTACCACGGCATCTGTTGCGACGGTTTCGTCTATCCATGGTACATAATTCCATCTTAATTTCATCCCCAGATAAATCCATCCTCTTAGAAATTTCATTTCTGCAATACGTTGTTCTTTGGCTGCAAACTGCGTTTCGTCAAATTTACCTAACAGGCGCAGCGCACCATTGGCACGGCTGATGGCACAGTAACCCTGATACCATGGCCCATCATTATTTCCAACGTTTGGCGTTACAGCTGAAAAGATCTCCATTTCGTACCATGGAGTTTGATCACTTAAACCACCTCCACCTTTATAGGCATCGTCAGAGCGGAGACTGGCTATCCAGGGTGCATGGGTATCAGGATATCCCAGATTCGGCATGTAGGCGTACGCTGCCGTTACAAAGTTTTCCAGTTGTTCCGGATTGGACACCTGCTCTTCAGTTAAAGCGCCCTTGGTTGATACATCGAGGTACTTTTTGCACCCAAAGAATAGGATCATTCCAAGGAGTGCTATAATTATTTTATATTTTTTCATTTTCTTACGTTTTAAAATGTTACGTTAATACCTAAGTAAGTAGTAAGTGGCATTGGATAGCCCGTGCCTGGATTTTCGGGATCTCCTGCGGTGAACTTGCCACTTTTAACGGTAAAAAGATTTTGAGCAGATATGTACAACCTTAACCTTTCTACGCTGATCTTCTGAGTAATTTTTGAGGGGAATGTATAGCCTAAATCAGCACTTCTGAGTTTCACGTAAGATCCCGGCTCGATAAAGTAGGTAGACAATCTTTTTTCACCATTTGAGTCGCGTCGTGACAATGCTGGGATGTCTGAATTAGGATTTAAAGGGGTCCAGGCATCCAGCACGCGGAGTGGGTGATTTCTGTCGTTCTGAACACCTATGTTCCAGAAATCGCTCAGTTCTTTCCATGAGTTATATACGTCGTTGCCAAAAACACCCTGAAAAAAGGCGGTAAAATCGAAATTTTTATAAGAAGCCTGAAGATTTAGACCAGCCATTAAATTGGGATCTCGAACGCCTATCCAGGTACGGTCGTAGGCTTCATTAATTACCCCGTCTCCATCCAGATCTTTGTATCTGATCCTTCCAATACCTTTTCCTGGTTGTTGGGCAGAATTATCAACTTCTTCCTGCGTTTTAAAAATACCATCGGCAACCAGGCCATAAAATGAATTAAGTGGCCGACCAAGAACATCGTCTAACAATCCATTGCCACCATAAGCGTACCTAACACTTGAAGGCAGGCCTGTAATTTTATTTTTGTAGGCAGAAAAATTAGTGGTGATGTGATAAGAAAAATCACCCTTGGTGTCATTCCAGCCCAGGATCAATTCAAACCCTTTGTTCGTCATATCTGCACCATTGATCCACTTGTATCCACCTTCACCCAAAGCTCCAATATAGGGTGGTAGAAAAAGCATGTCTGTTGTTTTCTTATTAAACCAATCCAAAGATCCCGTAAGGCGATTGTTTAAGAAAGCAAAATCAACACCTATGTTAGTTTGGGTAGTGGTTTCCCACTTTAAATCCTGGTTACCCAAACTTCTTCTGAGGTATCCTGATGGGATACCACCGGTTTGATTACCGGCTATCGGATAAGAAGTCCCATCAACATTTACACCGTAAATGTTTACCAGTAATGCTGAGGCGAGTGGTGCAGAATTACCATTTTGGCCCCAGCTTGCCCTTAGTTTCAAATCTGAAATAGCGCTGACATCCTTTAAGAAGGATTCGTTCTTAATTCTCCAGCCGGCGGAGAAGGCAGGAAAGAAACCGTATTTATTGTTTTCTCCAAATACAGAAGAACCGTCACGGCGAATAGTTGCGGAAAGCAAATATTTGGACGCATATGCGTAATTGATCTTTCCAAAGTAAGAGAAGAGCTTTCTTTCATTACCTCCGCCTAACAGGCCTTTGCTATCACCCGTTGCTGTTCCAAGGTAAGCGTAATCTCTATTTTCTAATAGCAGTCCGTCGCGGTTACCCTGAAAATTTTCCTGTAAAAGTTTGTAGGCTTCCAAACCGCCAAGCATATCCACCGTATGTTCTCCAAGCTTAAGGTTATAGGTTAATGTATTTGTCCAGGTAGTTCCAAGGTCATGTGTGTTATTTTGAAACACCCTGTTTATGGTATTACTTTTTCCTCCGGCCTCAACCCACTTCGGATCAATTGTTCTGTCGTATTCCATCGTATAATCTACACCAAATTGGGTTTTAAGTGCCAGATTAGGCAGGATCTTCAGATTTGCATAGACAGTTCCCAATGCCTTTAAATAGTTATTCCTGTTGTCTTTTCTTATCAATAGGTCTCTAACGGGGTTGTTAAAGTCGTCCATACCAAGAGGCATGGCTACACCACCCCAGCCTCCATTAAGATCATAAACCGGAATGTTTGGCGGCATCACCAAAAATCCATAAGTACTGTTCACATCATGAATTGCAAGTTTCGATAATGCAAAATTTTCGCCTATAGTTAGTTTGCCTTTTAACAGGTCATAATCATTATTAAAACGCGCTGAATAGCGTTTAAAATTTGAGGTAACCTGTGTACCATTATTATCATAATAATTTAAAGAGAAAAGACTGGTTGACCTTTCGCTTGAGCTGGATATAGTTAGCTGATGATTTTGCTGATAACCAGTTCTGGTTCCTTCTTTAAACCAATCTGTATCTGACGAAGGCATGGTATGATCTGCATTTAACCATTCTATGGGAGTGACCTTGTTTAGTACAGGAACTCCGTTGGCATCCCGATTCCAGTCGTAGTTATAAATACGTATGTTACCAGGACCCGGATCGTCGCCATCATTAACGGTTGCCTGCCATAAACCCTGGCCATACTGCACTGCATTAAGCATATCCGGAACTCCGGTTATTTTGGAAGCACCAACATAACTATCAACTGTTATTTTTGTATTATCACCCTTTCTGCCTTTTTTTGTATTGATGAGAATAACACCACCTGCAGCGCGGGAACCGTAGATTGAAGCCGATGCTGCATCTTTTAATACCTGCATAGATTCGATGTCATTTGGATTAATGTCTCTCAGATTAATAGTAACAGGCTGACCATCCAACACAATCAGGGCAGGAGAGGAGTTCATAGAGGTAATGCCACGTACTTGAATCCCCACATTTTCAGCAGGGTTACCATCTGTTGTAATAAAAACGCCTGGAACTTTTCCCTGCAAAGATCTCATGACATTTGCACTGGGATTTTTTGCAAAATCGTCTCTCGAGATTACACTTATGGCCCCGGTTAGATCAGCCTTTTTTTGCGTCATGTAACCCGTAGATATGGATACCTCTTCCAATGTTTTACTGTCATCAAGTAGGGTAACGTTATAAACATTGCCAGAGCCAATAGGAATTTCTCTGGTTTCCATCCCAATGTAGGTGAAGATGAGATGGGAACCAGTGCTTTGTAAGCTGATGCTGTATTTTCCGTTTGCATCAGTTTGTGTCTTTGCAGTTTCCCCCTTGATAGTGACACTTACACCCTGTAGCGGGATGCCTGCATCATCCTTGACTGTTCCTGTAATAATTCGAGATTGTTGTGTTGCATTTACCTGAAAAGCGTTTGCTTTCAGTGGGTGGTAATTTGCAAGTAAGAAAAAGAAAAAAATCTTTAATACTACTCTGGCATTACCACCATAACGATTACTCGTTTTAGTGTTCTGGTGACCTTTCATAAAAATTTAATTTGGTTTATGGTTAAAAAATGAGCGCAGTAAGTG
>NZ_JBFTIZ010000347.1:0-4198 GCF_056395165.1 Pedobacter sp. 10L46_2 | reverse complement strand
CAGGAGCAGGAACGAAAGCGGATAGCTGCAGAATTACATGATAATGTAGGTAGTTTACTTGCTACCTTAAAGATTTACAGCGATTTATCGGTTACTCATGCTGATCCGGATTACATCAAAGAATTGAACGGAAAAATGAATGTAATAGCAGAGGATCTGGGTCTGGAAATCAGGAAACTTTCGCATAAACTAGACCTTAGGGCTTTGTCTGGCTTCGGATTAAAAGCTGCACTGCTACAACTCGCCGAAGCTATAAATGAATCAGGCAAGCTGAAGGTACTAGCAGTTATCGATATAGCAAGTCCACTGCCCGAAGAAATATCTTTGCAACTGTACAGGATCATTCAGGAACTATTTACGAATACCTTAAAACATGCCATGGCAAGTGAGGCGAGAATTGAAATTACGGTAATAGATCGTGATGTTACCTTGATTTATGAGGATAATGGAAAAGGCTTTGATATCAACGATCAGGCATCAATGGGAATGGGAATAAGCAATATCAAATCAAGAGTGAGCCACATTAACGGGAAACTCACTTTCGACTCTTTGTCTAATGGAATTACTTACATTATAGAAATCACAAACTATGGATGAGCTATTGATTTACATTGCAGATGATCATGCTATTTTTGTGGAGGGGCTTAGTGAAATACTAAAAGCGCAGCCTCATCTTAAAATCATAGGAACGGCAACTGATGGCCAGGAACTGGTTGAGTTAATGTTGCAGAGAAAGGCCGATTTGGTAATTCTGGATATAAATATGCCAAAGCTTAATGGAATTCAGTGTACAGAATGGATCAAAAAAAATAGCCCTAAAACAAAGGTGGTTATATTAACCATGTTTCCTGAAAAGTCATATATAGACCAATTGATTAAGGCAGGGGCCGATGGTTGTCTCTTAAAAAGCCGGGGAAGCAAGGATCTGTTAGAGGCCATAGAGCGGGTAATCGACAGTAAATCTTATTTTGATAGCATTACTGATTTTATTAATCCAATTGAGCATTTACCTTATCACATAAGTGAAAGGGAAATTGAAATTATACGCCTGGTTGTAAATGGGCTTACAAGTGCCGAAATAGCAGGTAAACTGTTCATTTCAGAACATACAGTAAAAACTCATCGAAAAAACATCTTCAGAAAAATGGGTATCAATAGCACAGGTCAGCTGGCTACATTTGCTATCAATAACGGGCTGATTGCTTAAAAAGCCAGGTCGTAACGTTGTTCAACAAGCGGTTTGCCAAAATCATTTGAAGGCTTTTCTTCTGTTAACCTAAACCCAAATTTTTTGTAAAGGTGATGAGCTGCCGGTAAATGATCAGTTGTCCACAAATAGGCATGTTTATATTTACGTTCTTTTGCAAAATCCATAAAAAGCTGCATAAGTGTGTTGCCCAGGCCCAATCCCCGACATTCAGGCTCAAAATAGAAATAGCGCAACTGGGCGGTACCGTTTTCACGGTGCATCAATAGCATAAAACCTACTATCTTATGCCCCTGTTCGCATATCCATGCCCGATCGAGCTCGGGATCATGATTTTTATAAAATTCGTGCAAGCCTGCACCAACGTAAGATTCAAAGTTTACGCCATAATTGTACTCTTCACCATATATCTTGCCATGCCTGTACATTACATATCCCAGATCACCTGGTCTTATTTCTGTGCGGATGGTAATGTCCTGTGTCTTTTCCATTTCTTATTTACTAATTTTTGAAAGAATATTTTGGATGGCCTCCATGTGCGAGATCAGTTTATTAACCTCTTGATCATTAAGATTTTCCATGATGTCTGCAATTTGATTGTCACTGGCCTTATTGAGTTTTTCATACTCCTTTGCACCTGTAGCCGACAATGCAATCAGTTGCACTCTGGCATCTGCATGATCTGATGTTTTTTCTATCAGGCCTTTTTTCTCAAAGCTTAGCAATACCCTGCTTAAATAGCTTTTGTCCATGTCTAGTAGCTCAGTGATTGTTTTGGCATTGATTTTTTTAGCGTGATAGATCTCATACATTACCCTTACTTCTGGTAGTGTAAATTTGCTGTCAAGTAGGAATTTGTCAAGCAAGCCAATCACTTTGGTATAAAACCTATTAAAAGCCCTGATTTTATCTACATCATGTTTATCCATAAACAAAAATAATAATTATGGTTGACAAAGTCAACTAATTTAAAGTCATTTTCTTTATGATTAGATTATGGGGTGAAACCACTGAAACATTTCCTTTATTTGTATATGCCAATTATCAGAATAGAAACTTTCATAAATGCTGATCGGGCAACGGTCTTTGATCTTGCCAGAAGCATCGATCTTCATCAAATTTCAACGGTACATACCAATGAAAGAGCTGTTGCAGGAAAGATGTCGGGGCTCATTGAATTAAATGAATCGGTGACATGGGAAGCCAGGCATTTTGGGATTGTACAGAGATTGAGTTCTAAAATAACTGAAATGAAATCTCCTGATTATTTTGTGGATGAAATGGTTTTCGGAGCTTTTAAGTCATTTAGGCACGAGCATATTTTTGAAGCAAGTGGAGCAGGCACATTGATGACAGATGTTTTTAATTATGTTTCTCCGCTTGGAGTTCTGGGGAAACTGGCAAATGTGCTTTTTCTTAACCGATATGTAACAGATTTGCTGGTTCAAAGGAATAAAGTATTAAAGGAATATGGCGAAAGACAACAGGGGCTTTTTAACTTTTAATTATCGTGTAGATTTAGTGTTATTTAGAGCTTTTAGAGGTAAACAAAGGCTATTAGACATGTATGACGTAAATATGTCGTAAACAAGTCGCAAAACAATTTCGGCCTTAGTAATACCTTTGTCATGTACATAAAACGTTCTAAAATGAAAAATATAGACTTAGCAAAAAAGATTAAAGAACTACGCAGTCGCAAAGGCATGAGTCAGGAAGAGCTGGCTGAAAAATCTCAACTTAGCCTAAGAACAATTCAACGAATTGAGGGAGGAGAGACTGAAGCAAGAGGGGATACCTTACAACGTTTGGCAAAGGCTTTAAATGTAACTCCTGATGAATTGATAGATTGGACAGAAAGTGAGGATCGCGGTTTTCTGGTGGTGCTAAATTTATCTGCACTTAGTTTTATAGCTTTTCCAATACTGGGAATAGTAGTGCCATTGGCACTGTGGATGCTCAAAAAAGACAAAATTAAATACATAAATGAGACTGGTAAAAGGCTATTGAACTTTCAAATATCCTGGTGCATTTTAGTTATGTTCTTCTCTATTTTTCCGATTGTTACCCAAATCTTTCATATTGGCGGCTCAATAGTTAGGGGATTTCAGATTTTTAATTTAGGCGCTATGGAATCATTTATACTGATGGTGCCCATACTGTATGTTGTTAATCTGGTTTTCATCATTGTAAACACGATAAGAAGTTACAATACCAGAAAAGTATTCTATCAGCCAGCTATTCCTTTTTTAAGATAAAAGTTTAAATTGCAATCTTTATACCTATTTTATGGATCCTAACGAACTCAAAAAACTAGACAGAATACCAACAAGCGACAGGCACTGGGTATTTCGCACTCCTTTTTACGGAATTATTATGTTTATCATCGTGTTAGTCTTGATGTTTATTAAAAATTGGCTAACCGAGTAGCACACTTAACGCAATGAAAAAAATATCCGTCCTTTTTATTTTAGTCATGCTTTCAATCTCATTTGCTCAAGCTTTGTAGATTGAACCAAATCTTATAATGTCACACAGACCTACTAGATATCCTGCCTTCGATTTTGCTGCTTGATGAAAATTTCTCTTCGCAATAGCCATTAATAAGGTGCATTTCCAGACTCTCAATTAGGTCATCAGAAAGAATTTTATTGGCATATTCAATTATATGAATGCTACCAGATTTACATAAATAAAATGCAATCTTTTCATCTGCATCACAAAAGTAAATAAACTCAGGAGCCCGTGCATCACAGCGTTCTATCCAAAATATAATTTCAATAAAGGTGGGTAGGTCAATCAGGCTAATTTTAAAAGCTTCATCATATTCTAAATCCTTTGTTATCGCATTAAATTTCTGAGTGGCTTTTTGGAAAGGAGGATACTTATTGTCTGAATTTCCAACGAAACTTAGTTTCAGGTCTGAGATAACAATCAAATCGCTCACATTTAGTTTGATCAACAAACTTGTAAGCTTTTCAGATAGTGCAATTG
>NZ_JBFTIZ010000346.1:0-4209 GCF_056395165.1 Pedobacter sp. 10L46_2 | reverse complement strand
CGCTCAAATAGATTGATAGATATCGATAGGCAAACTGTCCTGATCAGGTTACTGAGGAACTGGAATAAGCCCTTTTTTCTTTTGTATACATTCTTTGTTTTTGACAAACTTAAAATCACCTATCTAATTACAAAATCGATCTCCTGGGCACTTATTGTTGGAGTATTTGCTGTTTTCTCAGATATTAAGGATAGATCTCCCGTTCCCAACTTAGTTGTATTAATGATCGTAACTGCGCATACTTTACTTATCTACAGTGAATTTCGTTTTAACGAGAAGTATCTTTATTTCTCGCGGAATTTCCCTTACAG
Organism: Pedobacter sp. 10L46_2; assembly: GCF_056395165.1. Taxonomy (NCBI): domain Bacteria; kingdom Pseudomonadati; phylum Bacteroidota; class Sphingobacteriia; order Sphingobacteriales; family Sphingobacteriaceae; genus Pedobacter; species Pedobacter sp. 10L46_2. The sequence continues at coordinate 3,898 of NZ_JBFTIZ010000346.1, read as the reverse complement.
CATATCAAAGCAGTTTTTAGGATCTTTTTTAAACCATGCAATATTAATGCTCCCCGAGCTACTTTGGTTTATAGGTAATTTCGGAATACATTCAATTAATCTTCTTCTACAGGCTTTTAGCATCCTTATCTTATTTAGAAGCTTACTTTGTTGGATTGGTTTAAACATAAAAAATTATCTGATTTGGATTTTCGTACTGTTTAACATCGTGTTTCTTATAATCCTATACAGAATAACCTGGTTGCTACCTCCAGTCTTTGTTTCCATGGCATACTTTGTTTTTCAGAAAAACTATCTTAATAAAAATCTAATTGATTAAATATTTATCTTGAGGCAAGATTTAACTCTTTAATTTAACATCTGTTAACAAATACAAGCAATGAATAAAATAGCTATCATCCTAATATTATTGACATCTGTTTTATGTGGATTCGTATTGGTCAAATCGCCAGCAAACATTCTGAAAAAGGGATTAATTGTTGATCTGGATGCTGACAAGGGAGTGGTTGCAAATAAAGACAACAGAGTTGAGAAATGGATTAACCAGGCTTCAGCGCCCGCGGTTAAGGAATTTGTGAAAAGAGATGAAGGTCGAAAAGTTACGGGTTCCGGGATGCCATCTTTAAGAAATAAGCTTTCTGAGCTAAACGGCCACAATGCAATTATTTTTAATAAACAGGAACTTGTTGCGCATAACGAGGATGCGTTTGACCATTTACTTACAGGGAGTGGATACACTTGGTTTTGCATTTTAAAGGCTGGAAAACAATCTGGAGAGCTAAAAGATGTAAATTCCTTTTTTGGCAATTTAAAGAATGGTGGAAATTATGAAGGTATCTGGGCAGGACTTAATGACAACAATAGCATTTGGATGGGCAGCAGAAATGGAATAACCTTTGGCCGCTGGGATAACAACAACCCTAAAGTTACAGCCAACGCTGTGCTTGAATTTGACAAATATTATCTTTTAATGGGCCGAATGGGTAAAGGAACTGATACTGTTACGCTTTCATTGTACTTAAACAATGGTGCTTTGCCTGTTGTTAGCCACCCCTTCCCTGTTAACAAATTGGCAAACCCTTCAAAGCTTTCTATTGGCCAGGAACGCGATGCTATTGAGCATCCCGGCACAGAATCCTTTATTGGCGAAATCTCAAGATTTCTGCTTTATGATCGTCCCTTAAGTAATCAGGAGTTAAACAGAATGGCAAAAGGACTCAAAAAAATGTACGGTATTATTGATTCGCCAAATTAAACATTACGCAAACGTTTTCGCTGAAAAGCGAAGCATTTTCGTTGGCCGAAGTTTGAACTACATGAATTTAAACACTAAATTCGGAAACTAGTGAAATCATTATGACTACAAGAAGAAGCTTTTTGCACAAAGGAATATTAGGGGTAGCTGCAACTACCCTGGCCAGTATACCATCTGTTTATGCCGAGCCATTTAAACTGAAATCTGATAAAGGAAAGCCTGATCCATTTAAACTGGGTATTGCCGGTTATAGCTTTATTAATTTCAATCTGGATGAATCACTTAAAATGATGAAAAAGGTTGATGTGCATTACCTGTGTATTAAAGACTTTCATCTGCCTTATAAAAGTACTGCAGAAGAAATTGCTGCATTTCACGCTAAGCTTAAAGAGAACGGCGTAACAGGCTATGCAGTAGGGCCTATATACACTAAAACGAAGCAGGAAATTGACGATGCATTTGATTACGCCAAAAGAGTCGGCGTTGATTTGGTCGTAGGCATCCCCTTACATGCCGACCTGGGATACGTTGCCCAAAAAACAAAAGAATATAACATTCGATACGCCATCCATAACCATGGCCCAGAAGATAAATTATACCCAAGCGCTGAAAGTATATACAACCTCATCAAAAACCTTGATGAGCGCGTAGGAATATGCTTTGATATGGGGCACAACAAAAGAGACGGGCGCGATTCGGTGGCTGATTTCCAGAAGTTTTCTAAACGCATTTTTGATATGCATTTAAAAAACGTAACTGCCGCCGCAAAAGATGGCAGCACCTGTGAGCTTGGTCGTGGTGTAATTGACATTCCTGCATATGTAAAAATGCTAAGAAAGGTAAATTATACAGGCTCTTGTAGTTTAAAGTACGAAAAAGATATGAAAGACCCATTGGCCGGAATAGCGGAATCGGTTGGATATTTCAAAGGTGTTTGTGACGGTACTCGCTAATATTACTTTTTAGGTAAAGCGTGGTTATCAATTGCCCATTTATGCCATCTTTCACTTAAATCCTTTACTTTTTCGGGGAACTTAGCAGCCAGATCGTTTAGCTCTGTTTCATCATCCTTTATCTTATAAAGGTGCCATGTAGTGTCATTRGATAAGGAAACCAGTTTCCACTGCTTGGAACGTGCGTATCGTGCTTTAAAATGCTCATTGAATAGAAATTCATGTCCACCATTTTCTTGGCCTTTAAATGAAGAAGTTAAGCTTAAACCCTGAATCGGTTTAATTGATTTTCCTTTATACACAGACGGATATTTTGCCTTGGCAATCTCGATGAAGGTTGCCATAAAATCCATTACATGCCCTACGTGATTACTCATAGCACCTCTCTTTGCGGTTATTCCTTTAGGCCAAAAAGCAATCATTGGGGTACGGACACCACCTTCATATGATTGCTCTTTGGCATACTGATAAGGTGTATTGGCTACATTGGCCCATCTTTGCCCTATTGACGCAAAGGTTGTCTGTGGCCCGGGAAATACCTTTTTATTTACAGGGTAGATGATCTCCTTTCCGTCTCTTGTTTGACCCGGTCTATCGAACCCTTTACCGTATTTTGAACAATCTTCAGGGCTTGCCCCGTTATCACTTAAAAAGATTATAAGGGTATTATCCAATTCTCCCGACTTTTTTAATGCGTCTATTATGCTTCCGATGCCCTGATCCATTTCGTCTACCATTGCAGCATGTACCGCCATTGCTCTTGCTCCCCACTCCTTATCTGGATTATTTCCCCACTTAAGTTCATTGTTGATACGGGGAGACAGCTTTGTCGTTTCAGGGTCAATAATCCCCATTTTAACCATTCTGTTATACCTGGCTTCTCTTATTGCGTCCCACCCACCTTTATAAGTATCTTTATATTTTTCAATATCCTCAGGCTTTGCCTGTAAAGGCCAGTGAGGTGCGTTTTGTGCCACATATAGGAAAAATGGCTGGTCTCCCTTACTGAAATCTTCAATGTAGGTAGCGGCGCTATCATTAATAGCATCAGTGTGATAATAATTTTTAGGTACACTTTTAATTGGCGTTGTTCCACTAACCAAACTGAATGGATCAAAATAATCTACGACCCCCCAAAGTGTGCCGAAATACTTTTCGAATCCCCTGTTTGTGGGGTACTGTTCAAGAGGTGAAAATAGCGGATGTTCAGTTTTATGATTAAGCCAGTCGAGCTGTGCTTCTGGTGTGTCTTGCTCAACGGTATTGGATACATGCCATTTTCCGGACATTGCAGTCCTGTAACCCGCATCTTTTAATACTTCGGCAAGAGTAACCACATCGGTACCCAGTGCACCGCGATAGCCATCCACATGCCTATCTGTAGTCATTTCACCTATGCCTGCATTATGATTATACACTCCAGTAAGTAATGCGGCTCTTGAAGGGCAGCAGCGGGATGTGTTATAGAATCGCTTATATCTGATTCCCTGGGATGCCAGATAATCGAGATTTGGGGTTTTTATTTCGCCTCCATATGCACCTATATCCGAATAACCGAGGTCATCGGCCATGATCAATACGATGTTTGGTCTGTTATCTTTTTTAGGCTTAACACTTATTTTTTTAGTAGCCGAGTAGGTAAATGCCGTGATGACTGCCGATGTTAAAAGGCCAAAAATAACGAATGATT
>NZ_JBFTIZ010000345.1:0-4257 GCF_056395165.1 Pedobacter sp. 10L46_2 | reverse complement strand
CTTTTAAAAGTTCCAATTCGGCCTGATCAAATGTTTGTTTCCTTTTGTCCATGAAATGTTGACCTTAAAACTATATCAAATTTACATAAAATGCTTGTCATTAACAAGAGGGGCTGCAGACATTAATCTACAGCCCCTTTAATAATTTTCCTAAGAAACTTTAACACTACACTAACACAGTGTTAAAAAAATGTACTCCTAAATTCTTATTTACCGAACAGCTTCATGGAGGACATGAAGAGAATCCGAGATATTCATAACTCCCAAAACTATTTACAATACGAAAGTAAATGATAATGAACTATTCCTTGACGTTTATTCTGCAACAATTTGTAAAAAATCTTTATTCTTCGGCCCGTGTAATCTGCGATATTACGTTGGACTAAGCACTTCAATAGTCGTACTATTTACTCGCACTGCAATTTGAGATGTCTCTCTGTTAAAGCAAATCTGAGGTGGTTTTTCAATATCTCCATAAATAATTGAAGATGTTTGAAGTCCAGAATCAATTTCTTCTAATTTACTTTCTATTTCACCTGTTTGAATATTTATGATTTTCGGAAACTTAAACATATCCCAGGCTTGTCTTTCATTTATTGCGAATAAATTTCCGAATTCCCCGTTGACTTTTATTGGTGATGTAATTTCATTTTTAATAAAGTTCCAAATTGCAAGATGCTTTTGTGGTAAAAGTGGCGGCACTTCATCATCGAAAGGCTCTTCATCTGTTGAAGCAATAAGTATTCTGTCGTTGTCTATAAAGCTAGCTGAATTTATTTCTGTTCCAAAGTTTGGATATAAAAAACTTTTGTCCAATAGCTGTGGATTTTTTAAACATTCTTCTATCTCAAATAATTCAACTGTATCAACGGGATGCCATGCCCAACCACATACCATTAAATACTTGTTATCCGGACTAATTGAAAGTCTTGAGTGAAAAATATCTGATGGATTTCTTCCTGGAATATTTGAAACAACTTCACCTGTTTCTACATTTTCAAAGTCAAGTCGACAATAATCAATTGGACAATGAACTAAATACGTCTCATTGTCAACAGTTACAAATGCCGCCGGAAATTCATAGGTCTCTGCATTATAATGGGTGCGATTAATCTCCCGTATTATTTCGCCATCTTTCAATAAAATACCTTTTGTTCCTAGACGTTTATAAATAAAAGCATATTGCCCATTTTGAGAAGTAATCGAAGCGTCGAAACCAAAAGCATAATGATACTTTGCAATTTGTCTTTGTTGCCCATCAGAAGAATATAATTGCCCTGCAGAAACCCAATCTACAATATCGCCGTTAAGCCAATCAATTGTTTTTAAGTAATTTGTTTTAAATGTTTGTCGTGTCATAATTGCAGTTTACCTATCAAACAATTCCTCTAATTTAAACTATTGATTAACGCCCTTTCACCTTATATAAAGAATTTTCAGATACTCCAATCGAAAAACAAAGCTAATGCTAGACTAACTATTAAATAGATTGAGTTTTACTTTCTCACGTTCAATTTCCGCTATGAGCTCCTCTTCCGTAGGTAAATAAGGCATATATTTGGTAGCGAAAAGTCTTGGGTTATCATTAATCACAGAATATTTCACTACTGTTTCACTTTTTTCCGTGCACAGGATAATACCTATTGTTGGATTATCACCTTCTGGTTTCTTTAAATCGTCAAACATTCGTCTTTACATGTCCATTTGACCAACATGCTGATGAGTAAGTTTCCCAGCTTTTAGATCAATCAAAACGAAACATTTAAGTAAATAATTATAAAAGACCAGATCAATAAAAAAATGATCGATCTCCGTACTTATCCTAAACTGTCTGCCAACAAAGGAGAAGCCTTTTCCCAGCTCCAATAAAAACTGCTGCAAATTTTCAATTAATGCTGTTTCAATTTCAGACTCATTTGCAGTCGCAGGTTGCTGAATATTTAGAAATTCAAAAATATATGGATCTTTAATAAAGTCTTCAGGTCTCTGTTTCTGTAATACCTTACTATCTTTTTGATTTATAGTTTTATCATTCGAAGATAGAAGCCTATGATAATAGAAGGTGTTAATGTTCCGCTCCAGAGTTCGAACACTCCAGTTCTCTTCAGCCGCTTCGTTTAAATAAAATCCTCGCGCAGCCTCATTTTCAACCCTCATAATTAACCGGTTATGGCTCCATGTCAATTTGCTACACAGTGTGTAGCAAATCTCATTATCGCGGTAGGTGAGATAAAATTGGCGAAAATTACGCAAATTAGAATAAGAAAAACCTTTCCCAAATTCAGTTGTCAAAGCTTTAGAAAGTTCTTTTAAAATACCTTCTCCATAAACAGCTCTTTCTTCACCATGTTGTTCTTGCTCAACAATACGTTTTCCGATCAGCCAATATGCCTCCACCATAGCCGCATTCACAGCAGTGTAAGCATTTTGTCTGGCTGCAGTTAGTATACCCCTGATTTCATCAATATAATTGGTCATACTTCAAATTTAAAGAAAACAATCGATGAGGAGCAAACATCTGTGATATAATAGACCAGACGTGATCCAAACTAAAAAGGTTACAGATATTAATCTGCAACCCCTTTAATAATTTTCCTAAGAAATTTTAACACTATACTACCGCAGTGTTAAAAACTGTACCGTAAAGGAGGATTACTTTGAACATCTGGAGCGCTTCTGCATGATTCTGGATCCAATTATTCAGGACTTAAAAAGTAAAGGTTTTATATAAATTGTGAGCATGGAATTTATAAATTTAGTTTATGCGCACCCCTATATCCCATAATATAGAACTAGAAAATTTGCGTATTTGTAAGCAAATACTTTTGAAAAACAATAATCGGCCTTTTGCTTTTAGCAGTCAATGATTTCTACGCATGCGTAATCCAATATTGGATAAGATGATTACCTACCTTTGATGATTTATAAATAAGTTAGCACTAAATTTAATATATGACTGAGGATCAAATTATTATTTATCAATCGTCAAATGGCGAAACTGCAATAGATGTAAAGCTCCAAGATGAGACTGTTTGGCTCACACAGGCGCAAATGCAGTTACTTTTTGACCAGACAAAGCAGAATATAAGTCTACATATAAACAATATATTTAAAGAAAATGAATTAACCAAAGATGCAGTTGTCAAGGAATCCTTGACAACTGCCAAAGACGGGAAGAGATATAAAGTCAGGTACTACTCTTTGGATGTAATCATATCTATTGGTTATCGAATTAAATCAAAAAAGGGTACACAGTTTCGAATATGGGCTAATAACGTATTGAAAGAATATCTCATTAAAGGATACGCCATTAATCAAAAACGGCTCAAAGAGCAGGAAAAGCTGGGTATTTCGCTTAAAGTGGCTCATTCATTTCGGGTCAAACTGGCCACACAAACGATTGCTGGGCGTCCCCGAAAATTATCAAGACTGAATTACAAATATAGCAGACGAACTTTATCTATATCTAAACACTCGTCAGCATGACATTTTCGTCGGATTTAAATTAAGCTCCTATAAGCCACCAAAATGTGCTTCTGGAGTTCCCACCCAGCCCACCTCTAGATCAGCATCCTGAGGCCCTAATACGGCAATACGAACCAAAAGCTCATGAACAGAGGAGGAGGCAAATACTGGCTAACGATGCCGAAAAGGCCATTTTATCCCGAAAGATGGTGATCAAGTTCGGGCGAAAGCAATTGTCAGTTTAAATGCGGAAAGCGTGGCCATTATCGCCGAAACATGCAGTTACAATTCAATCTAAAAAAAGCGAGTATAAAAACACTATTAGTACTTTCATCCAGAAACAATACAGTAAATGATTTGAATAACAGAACACAACATATAGTACTGAGAAGAGCACTGAGAAAATCGATGCACGAAGAGATAAAAATCAAATGTCAAAAAGACGAGAAGTTCATCAAATTCATAACTCAAATCATAGCCGAAATTGTAAAAAGTAGAGGCAAAACTGAAAAAAATGTTCTAAGCTAATCTGCTAATGGAATTGAAGCTCGATTTATTTTAATGAAAAACAGGCCAAATCTTAATGAATTGGTAGTCAAAATGATGCAAAAACAGGTGAAAAATATCTCCAAAATCTGCGATTTTGAAGTGTTTGAGAATCAAAAAATTGCAAAATCAAATTCTATAAAAATGCAGCAAAAAGAGCTTTAAAAAGAGCAATTTTTAAAACATAAATAGCTAACAATCAAATTGTTAGCTATTAAAAAAGTGTACCCATCAGCAGGAATACTT
>NZ_JBFTIZ010000344.1:0-4329 GCF_056395165.1 Pedobacter sp. 10L46_2 | reverse complement strand
GTATAAAGGTAAATAAGTCGGGTGATGCAATGCGGCAAGTAAATGTCCGGCCTGCTGACCGGCGCCACCTCTAACTTGCTGTCTGAATGTTCTGTAAACACCATTACTTGAACTAAGGGTTACTTTATCATTCAGCTTGCTATCAAGATTTAGCTTAAAACTTCCACGCTGAAAATCAGCTGGCTTTAATATCCCTTCCTGATCGGTATAGCCTGCACCTATATTATAACGGATCTTCTCACTTCCACCTTGAATACTGAGGTCATAATTCTTAACCTGCGCAGTCCTGAAAACCCTGCTTAATCGATCATAAGTTTGCTGATCTTCTGGGTTACCCCTTCCTGGAACACCATTAATAACATCTGTTACTGGTCTGAATGGACGATTCTCGTAGGTTTGATTTAGGCTAGGCTTGTCTTTACCTGAATTTATCCACTGTTCATTAACCAACATGGCGTGCTCCGGACCGGTAGTGAGTTCCCATAATCGATCAGGATCTGCCTTTTGCCAGCCATGTGATATCTCTAAATTGTATTTTGTTTTACCTAAAAGGTACTCTCCTCTTTTAGTGGTTACTAAAATAACTCCATTGGCTCCACGAGAACCATAAATTGCAATAGCACTCGCATCTTTCAGTACTTCAATGCTTTCAATATCCGCGGGATTGATATCCGCCAGGGGCGATGTTTTTTTCCCACCCAGATCAAGAGTCGACAAAGAGTTGTTATTCACAAATACACCATCAATAACATATAATGGCTCGTTACTCGCGTTAATAGAAGCGGTACCTCGCACCTGTACTTTTACACCTTCTCCCGGAGAACCTGAGTAAGTTCCCACCTGGACACCTGCCGCCCTACCTTGTAACTGGGCATCAAAACTGGCTACAGGAATCTGCTTCGTTTCGGCAGCATTTACCTTAACAATAGCGCCTACAACACTTTTACGCGTTTGGGCACCATACCCAACTACTACAACGTCATTTAGCTGACTTGCACTCTCTTTTAATTCTACCAGGATTGGGCTTCCATTGGCCACAACCTGTTTTTTTTCGTAGCCTACATAAGTAATTTCTAAAGTATAAGGGAATTTCTGACCGGTAACAAAATCGAACTTTCCATTTTTGTCTGTCTGGACAACATGTGTAGTACCGGTAATGTGGATACTTACCCCAGGGATTCCAAGCTTTGTTACAGCGTCAATAATTTGACCTTTAAGAGTAGAATTAATAAGAGGTTGAGTTTGGGAGAAGGAAATGAGCGGTAATAAGATCATTACCACGATACTGCTCTTCAATAGCAGTGTCTTTTTTAACAAGGAATAAGCACTATACAAATGCTTACCCTTTTTAAAATTTTGCATAACTTTAAAAAGTTTTAATTAATAAAATTCTATTGGTTGAAACGAGTTGGCATTTCAGTAAGTGATTGGCGTTGCGTACTGAATGCTTTGATAAAGGCAGGATTCTAATCCTGTCTTTATTATTTCTTTATAGCTTGAAATGCTATTGCATGGAACAGCAACAACAGTGAGAAGAAAATCTCAATCGATTTAGACTGCAGAGCGCAATTTCTTTTTTTAAGTGTAAAATTCTTTTCATTGTTTGGTTTTGTTTCTTATCAATTCAACGCAAATGTAATTGCATTTTTGTTAAAAACAAATAAAATCTATGGATTTAATAGAGTATTAGTGAAAAAAGATATAAAACGATACCTTAGGCTTTAATTAAGTTTAAACACATTATACGATCCAAACACATTAAAAATGAAGAAGTATCAACTTTTGCTCTGCCTTTCGTTCATAGCACTTTCCCTATCCGCACAAAAAAAATCAAAAGAGACTTCTGGAAATCCAATATTTCCAGGTTGGTATGCCGATCCTGAGGGAGCTATATTCGGCAAAGAATATTGGGTTTACCCAACCTTTTCTGCCAAATATGAAGAACAGACATTTATGGACGCCTATAGTTCCAAAGATCTTGTTACCTGGAAAAAACATCCGCACATTCTTGATACAAGCAATGTTAAATGGGCTAAAAAAGCTGTATGGGCACCGTCAATTACTAAAAAAGGAAATAAATATTATCTCTTTTTTGGTGCTAATGACATTCAAAATGATAATGAAATTGGTGGTATAGGTGTTGCCGTTTCAGATAAACCGAACGGCCCATTTAAAGATCTTATAGGAAAACCACTGATCGATAAATTTCATAATGGTGCACAACCAATTGATCAATATGTTTTTAAAGATAAAGACGGACAATACTATCTATTTTATGGTGGCTGGTCTCATTGCAACGTTGTAAAATTAAGTGATGATTTTAAAAGCATTGTGCCGTTCCCTGATGGAACAACTTATAAAGAGGTAACGCCTAAGGGATATGTTGAGGGAGCTTTTATGTTTATCAAAGATGGAAAGTATTATTTCATGTGGTCTGAAGGTGGATGGACCGGTCCGGATTATTCAGTAGCTTACGCCATATCAGATTCACCTTTGGGTCCATTTAAACGTATAGATAAGATCTTAAAGCAAGATCCATCTATCGCTACCGGCGCAGGTCATCATTCTGTAATCAAGAATCCAAAAACTGGTGATTATTACATTATATACCACCGTCGTCCATTAGGAGAAACCAATGGTAATCATAGGGTTACCTGCATAGATAAAATGGAATTCKATGAAAACGGACTGATCAAACCTATCAAAATCACTTTCGAAGGTGTAAGTTCTAATCCCCTGTAGGKCGGTTAGCATCCCCCCAGTCGGACAATAACCGGAGAACCGGCTCAAGCCGCAATCCTAACTCTGTAAGCTTATATTCTACCCTGGGCGGAACCTCAGGGTAGATCATTCTACTTACCAAACCATCATTTTCCAGTTCTCTAAGCTGTAAAATCAATATCCTCTCGGAAATATTAGGCATTGATTTACGAAGTTTACTATACCTTAAACTTCCACAATTTAACAGACGCCACAATATAGTGGGCTTCCAACGACCGCCAATTAAGTCTAAAGTATAGGCCATACCACAACTAGCATTTATCTGCACCTCGTTTTCAAGGTTTGTAGAGCTCTCTTTTCTCATTACTTACATTTATGTTAGTACTATACAATTTTATCAGTACATACAATTGTAAAAGTACAAATATACCTTTGCAATAAGTATTTAAACTAATATTTATTACAGAAAACAGATATGGAACATTTGAAAAACAAAGTAGCAGTAGTAACAGGTGGAAGTCGTGGTATAGGAGCTGCAATTGTAAAAAGACTTGCAAAAGAAGGTGCAACTGTCGCTTTCACATATGTAAATGGGAAAGAAAAAGCAGACGCATTAGTTAATGAGCTAACAGAAATAGGTTCAAAAGTTTTGGCAGTTAAAGCAGATAACGCTATTGAAGGAGAAATAACAGCCGCAATACAAGAGGCAATTACAACTTTTGGGAAATTAGATATTTTAGTTAACAGCGCAGGTGTTTACATTGGGAAACCATTTGAAGAACATACCCTCGCTGATTATGACATCACTATGGCAGTAAACGTAAAAGCTGTAGTGGAGGCCTGTCTAATTGCTGCGAAAAAGATGGAAAACTCGGGTAGGATCATAACCATAGGAAGTAATATGGCTGATAAAGTACCTGCTGCCCAGGGCACATTATATGCAATGAGCAAATCTGCCCTAAGTGGACTTACAAAAGGCCTGTCGCGTGATTTGGGCCCGAGAGAAATTACTGTTAATCTGATACAACCGGGTCCTATAAATACAGATATGAACCCTGAGACCTCAGAACATGCAGACTTTCAGCGAAGCTTAATGGCAATAAAAAAATATGGCAAACCAGAGCATATAGCAGATGTGGTAGCTTATTTAGCAAACCCCGACAGTGGCTACACCACAGGCTCAATAATTACAATTGATGCTGGAACTACCAGCTAATGGCTAACATACAGCGCAACCATTTTAGTTTGCGCTGTATCCTTGTTATTCCCAAATATTATTTACGGCAGTAAGGATAACCGGCTTACCATCTGTAACCATTATAGTATGTTCATGTTGCGCGACATAGCCACCTTTATTACCAACCAATGTCCATCCATCCTTTTCCTGATCAGCATAAGTTGAAGCGGTGGCAATAAATGTTTCAATAGCTACAATAGAATTCTTTCTGAAGCGTGTAGTATTAAATCTATCATAACAGTTCAAGATCTCATGCGGTTCTTCGTGTAAACTTCTACCTACTCCATGTCCGGCAAGGTTTTTTATCACCTTATATCCAAATTTACGGGCCTCTGTTTCAATCAATCTACCGATATCTGCAATCTTTACTC